>CAZXNF010000013.1:0-3169 GCA_964641785.1 uncultured Streptomycetaceae bacterium
CATCTATTCGGCTTTCATTCCGGACACTTTGACGACTTTGGCCCACTTGGCGGTTTCGGCGATCATGAAGGCGCCGAATTCCTCGGGGGTGTTGCCGATGGGGTCCGCCCCTTCGGCGATCAGGCGGTCCCGTACATCAGGCGACTGCAGGGTTTTCACGAGCGCGCCATGCAGCCGGTCGATGACCGGCTTCGGTGTGCCGGCCACGACGACGACGCTGTACCACGCGCTGACTTCATGTCCCGGCAGGCCCGCTTCCGCGGTGGTGGGCACCTCCGGTGCGATCGATGAGCGTTTGCCGCTGGTGACCGCCAGTACGCGCAGCTTGCCGGTCTTGATGTGGCTCATGGCCGAGGGCATGGTCACGAAGGACAGCATCACCTGGCCCGCGAGCAGGTCGATCATGGCCGGACCCGCGCCCCGGTACGGGATGTGCACGGTCTCGACGCCGGCCTGCAGGTTGAAGAGCGCGCCCGCGAGGTGGTTGGACGAGCCGGTGCCGGCCGACGAGTAGCTGAGCTTGCCCGGCTCGCGTTTGGCCAGCGCGATGAGTTCCTTGATGTTCTTCGCCGGCAGCGTCGGATGCACGACGATCAAGAGCGGCGCCAGCGCGAGCAGCGACACGGGCGCCAGATCCTTCAGCGGATCGAAGCTCAGCTTGTAGAGGCTGGGATTTACCGCGATCGGGCCGATGTTGCCCGCCATGATCGTGTAGCCGTCCGCCGGCGCGCGGATCAGGACTTCCGTGGCGATATTGCCGCCCGCCCCAGGCCGGTTGTCGATGACGAACTGCTGGCCCAGCATTTCGGTGAGCTTCACGCCCATGGTGCGGGCGACGATGTCCGTGCCGCCGCCAGGGGCGTAGCCCACGAGATAGCGCACCGGCTTGGCCGGCCAGGTTTGCGCCAGGGCACTCGACGCGGCACACGTCGACAGCAGAAGGGTGATCGCCGGGGATATGAAACGCATGGATTCCTCCGTTCAGATCTTATTTGCGCTTGCGGTTGATGAAGGCTTCCATCATCCGTCTCGGCTCGTCGGTGCTGCGGGCCTCGACGCAGGCGCGGATGCCGGCCCAGATGCCGTCGTTGAGCGACATGCGCTCCCAGTCGCGCAGGAGTTTCTTCTGACTGCGCATCACGCGCGGGCCGCCTTTCAGCAGCGATGACAGCCATTGTTCGACGGCGGCATCGAGTCCCTCCGCCGGCACCAGCTTCTGCAGGAAACCGATGCGGTACGCTTCCTGCGCATCGATGAGGTCGCCGGTGAAGATCAGTTCGGTGCTCTTGCCCCAGCCGATCAGGCTCGGCAGCAGCACGGCTTCCATGCCCGAGGGGATGCCGACGCGCACCTCCGGCATGCCGAACTTCGCCGAGTCCACTCCGACGCGCAGGTCGCAGGCGGCGGCCAGCTCCATGCCGAAGCCGAGGCAGTAGCCGTTGATGCGGGCGATGACCGGCACCGGGCACAGCCGGATGGATTCGTTGGCAACGTGCGTCAGCGTGTGTTCCACCTCCGCGCCCGCCGCGTCCAGGTCCTTCATTTCGACAATATCGGCGCCGGCGATGAAGGATTTGTCGCCCGCCCCGGTGATGACGACCGCGCGCAGCTTCTCGTTCCGTCCCAGCCGCTTGAAGGCATCGGCGATCGCGCGCTTGCCCGGCATGCCCAGCGTGTTGCGCTTGGCTGCATTATTGACAGTGACCCAGGCGATCTGTCCGGCTTCACCGCGGTCTTCTACACGCGTGAGAATGAGCTCGGACGGGGTGGATTCAGACATGACGGGTTTCCGGTAAGGGTGGGGAAAGGGCCTGCAGTTGCGCGAGCAGCGGCGAGATCTCCACCGCGGCGTCGAGGGCGAGGATCTGACCGGCGAGTGTTGTCGCGGCGTCGCCGCCGATGCCGGCCAGCGCGACGTTCGCGGTGAATTTGGCGAGCAGTTCCAGCGCCGTCAGCGGGTTGTCCGGATGCCCCTTGGCGTTGGTTTCCTGTACCTCGCGCATGCCGGCGGGACCGTGCGCCCGCAGCGTGCAGCCGCCGACATCGCGTTGCGCGGCCGCCGCGTCGGCACGGCAGTCGATGCGGGCGATCAGCGCCTGGACGCGCGCGGAGGGCGGAATCTCCGCGAGTAACTGGCGCGGCGTCACCGCGCCATGCACGAGCGCGACCGCAACCGTCCATTGCACGCTGAACTGCGCGGCGACACGGGTGGCGGGCGTCAGGCGTTCAGGCGTCGCGCGACCGACCACGTCGTGCGCCTGCGGGCCGATCACCAGTTCGATGCGGTCGAGTGTGTCGGTCTGGCCGCCCAGCGCGGCGTGCAACCTTAGCGCGGCGCTGATCGCCGGATGGGTCAGGCGGCAGGTGGGGTAGGGCTTGAACGAGAGACGGTCGATTTCGAAGCGTTGGCCGAGGTCCGCGGTCGCGCGTTTGACGTCGAAGCGTTCGCGCAGGTAGACGCGGTTCAGGCCGTCTTCACCCGTGACGGGGGCGCGCACGCCGTCGAGGCCGGCGTTCGCCATCAGCGCGGCGAGGACCGCGTTCGCTGCCGCGAAGCCCGGCTGCACGTGTTTGGTTGAGGCGCCTTCGCGCGTGGACTGATGATTGCCGGAAGCGAGGCAGTAGACGATGCCGAGCGCGTGGCGCGTTGCTTCGGGGCTCGCGCCGAGGATGCGGGTGACGGCGAGCGTGGCGCCGAAGTGCCCGAGCAATGCCGTGTAGATCCAGCCGCCCTCGACGAGGTTCAGCCGCGTGGCGACGCCGAGACGGCAGGTGACTTCGATGCCGACGAGGATGGCCGCGCAGAGGTCTTTACCGCTGACCGGCTTGCCCTGCTGCGCGCGCAGTCCCGCCGCGGCGAGTACGGCGGGGATCGTCGCTGCACCGGCGTGCAGCACGGCTTCGTCGTGCGTGTCATCCATTTCCAGGACGTGGCCGTAGTAGCCGTTGCACAGCGCGGCGGTCGGCGCGGGGACGCTGGGCCCGCCGAGAACCGCGGCGTCGGGACGGCCGCCCATGTCGATCAGCACCTGCAGCCAGGGCGGGATGCCCGCCACGGCACGGCCGGCGATGGCGGCGCCGAGATAGTCGAGCAGTTCGTTGCGGAGCATCGCCCGCGTGGTTTCCGGCAGGGCGTCCCAGCGGAGCCGTTGCGACCACTCGATCAGAG
>CAZXNF010000013.1:3179-12519 GCA_964641785.1 uncultured Streptomycetaceae bacterium
GTCTTCTATCTCGACGCCTATCGGCAACGCGGTGGAGAGCGCGTGGCGCAGCGCTTCCTTCGCGGCCGCGACGGCGGCGGCGGGGCGCGAGGCGAGGAGTTGCGCCGCTTCCAGCGCGCGCTCGAGCACCTGCCCGGGTGCGACGCAATGCGTGGCGAGTCCGTACTCCATGAGGTCGCGCGCGGTGAGGCGCTGTCCGGAGAGCGCGATCCAGCGCGCTCGCACCGGCCCGACCAGGCGCGGCAGCAGTTGCGTGCCCCAGCCGCCGGGGATGCCGCCCCACTGGATTTCCGGCAGCCAGAACTCCGCTTGCTCGCTGACGACGACGGCGTCGGCCAGCATCAGCAGTTCGAATCCGCCGCCCGCGCCGTGGCCGTTGGCCGCGATCACCAGCGGTTTCGGCAGCAGGAAGAGGTCGTTCCAGAACTTCAGCAGCGGACGCCGGATTTCCCAGTCGCGGCCGGGGTTGTCGCGGCGTTCCTTGAGGTCGGCGCCGGCGCAGAACACCTTGCTCCCGCTGCCGGTCAGCACCAGCGCGCGCAAGCTCTCTTCGCGGACCACCACCGCCAGCGCGTCGCCGAGCTCGCGCACGGTGGTGCTGGCGAGCGCGTTCGCGGCTGCGGGGCGGTTCAAGGTGATCAGCGCGACGTTGCCACGCTGCTCGGCGGTGATGTGCTCGTACTGCGGCCAGAGGGCTGCCATCGCGGGTCCCGGCGTCAGAAGTTGTTCAGGCCGGTGAGGCCCGTCGAGAGGTCCATCTTCTCGACGATGTGCTGGCCGACGAAGTTGCGCAGCGTCTCGGTGGTGCCGCCGCCCAGGCTGCCGAAGCGCGCGCCGCGAAAGAGGCGCGATACCGCGAACTCGTCGGTGTAGCCGTAACCGCCGTGCACCTGCACCGCTTCGCTGGTCACGCGGATGGCCATCTCGTTGCAGTAGATCTTGGCCATGGCCGCGAGCCGGCGCTCGGGGAACTTGTCGCCGCTCACCGCCGCGCGGTAGAGCAGGCCGCGCGCGGCCTCGATCTCGATGACCATGTCGGCCGCCTTCCACCGCATGCCCTGGAAATCGCCGATCGCTTTGCCGAAGGCCTTGCGGTCGCGCATGTAGCGGATCGATTCCTCCAGGCCGCCTTCCGCGAGCCCCAGGCACACGGCGGCATTCAGGCAGCGCTGCGTATTGAACGCGGAGAGCAGCGTCTTCATGCTGTTCTCGTGCAGGATCAGGTTGTCGAGCGGCACCTCGCAGTTGTCGAATACCACGTCGCACAGGAATTCGCCGCCCATCGTGTGGTAGGTCGGCTTCGCGGTCAGGCCCGGGGTGCCCTTGTCCACCAGCACGCAGCCGATGCCGGCGGCCCCCGGCAGGCTGTTCACGCGGGTGAACACGATCAGCACGTCGGCGATGTCGGCGCGAAGACGCTGATCAGCCGCGCCGTTCACGATCACGCGGTCGCCTTTGACGACCGAATTCGTCCGGTAGTTCGGCACGTCGGTGCCGGCATCGGGCTCCGTCAGGCAGATCGCCAGCAGGCCGGAGCCGTCGGCCACGCGCGGCAGGTATTTCTTCTTGAGGTGCGGCGGCGCGTAGCTGCCGATGATGCGCGCCTGTACGCCGATTTCACCGAGCGCGGCGAGTGCCGTTGCGTAGCACGCCTTGCCGATTTCTTCGAGCACCAGCACGGTGTCGAGCACGCTGGCGTCCATCCCGCCGTATTCCGCGGGTACCGCCATGCCGAGCACACCGACTTCCGCGAGCGCCTGCATGCTCGGGTAGGGAAAGTCGCCGTTCAGCCATTTGATGGCGTTGGGCGCGAGCACGTCTTGGCGCACCTTGCGCACGGTGTCCACCATGGCGCGTTGTTCCTCGGTGAGGCTGAAATCCATTCGAAGCTCCTGCGTGGGTAGTGATGGGGAAAAATCAGGGTTGTGCGCTGATGCCGGCCTGCTTGGCGACACGCGTGAACTTGGCGATGTCGTCGGCGATGAGTTTGCCGAAAGCTTCCGGCGGGGCGACCACCGGCTCGGCGGCCTCCGCGGCGAGACGCTTCGCGGTCTCCGGGTCGCGCAGGATGACGCCGATCTCGGTGTTGAGCTTCGCGAGGACGGGCGCGGGCAGTCCGGCGGGCGCGAGCAGGCCCCACCAGATGCTGCCGTCGTAGCCGGGGATGGTCTCGGCGATGGTCGGCACGTCGGGCAGCACCGGCGTGCGTTTCGCACTGCCCACGCCCAGCGCCTTCAGCTTGCCGGAGCGGATGTGCGGCAGCGCCTGGATCAGCGTGCTGATGAGGATTTCCACCTGGCCGGACATCACGTCGATCATGGCGGGCCCGCCGCCCTTGTACGGGATGTGCACGAGGTCGATGCCCGCCTGGGCCTTGAACAGTTCGCCGCCGAAGTGGTTGAAGCCGCCGATGCCGGAGGAGGCATAGCGTAACTGGCCCGGCTTCGCCTTGGCGAGCGCGATCAGTTCCTTGACCGAGTTCACCGGCAGCGAGGGTGTGACCGCCAGCAGGTTGGGACCGGTGCCGATGAGCGCGACCGGCCGCAACGATTTCAGCGGGTCGTACGGCAGCTTGTGCACGGCGGGGTTCATGGCGTAGCTGGTGGACACGATCAGCAGCGTGTAGCCGTCCGGCAGCGCCTTGGCGGCGATGTCGGTGCCGATGATGCCGTCGGCGCCGGCGCGGTTGTCGATCACCGTCGTCTGGCCAAGGCGTTCAGACAGTTTCTGGCCGATGAAGCGTCCGAGAATGTCGTTGCTCCCGCCGGGCGGGAAGGGCACGATGATGCGGATCGGTTTGGTGGGGTAGGCTTTCTTGCCGGTGGCCTGTGCATGCGCGGGCGGCGCAAACGCCGCGGCGGCAAGGGCGGCGAGCGGCAGGATGGCTGAGATCGTTCGTTTCATGGTTTCTCCGGTTGGACCGATGTCCACCCGTGTTCCCGGGCGTGACGTTGCGAAAACCGATGCCTGACGGCGACGCGCGCAGCCGCCGCCGTCAGGCGTTCAGTGCGTGTACGGGGCGTAGCCGCCGGGTTCCGCCTCGAGCAGGCGCAACAGGGCAGGCCACTCGAGTCTGCCGTACGGGCGGCGCGTGCCGGGCTGGTAGAGGTGCGCCGCCGCCTTTACGACTTCCTCGGGCGGAACCTCGAGTTCCGTGCGGGCCGCCATCGCGTCCACCTGCGAGCGACACGACGCCTCGAGCTGGTACATGAGGTTGAAGGCCTGCGGCACGCTGGCGCCGCAGGTGAGCAGCCCGTGATTGCGCAGGACCATCGCGTTGTGGCCGTTCAAGTCGCGCACCAGCCGCTCGCGCTCGCCGAGGTCGATGGCCGGGCCTTCGAAGTCGTGGTAGCCGATGTGACCATGGAAGCGGGTCGCGGTCTGCGTCAGCGGCAGCAGGCCGCATTTCATCGCGGAAACCGCCATACCCGCGCGCGTATGCGTGTGGATGATCGCGCCAACGTCGGGCCGCGCTTTGTGGATACAGCCGTGGATCACGTACCCGGAGTTGTTGATGCCGTAGTCGGTGTCCGGCTTGTCGAGAATCTTGCCTTCGACGTCGATCTTGACCAGGCTCGACGCGGTGATCTCCTTGTAGAGCATCCCGTAGAGGTTGATCAGCAGGTGATCTTCCGTGCCGGGTATGCGCGCCGTGATGTGGTTGTAGATGAGGTCAACCATGCCGAACTTGTCCATGAGGCGGTAGCAGGCGGCGAGGGTGACGCGCGCCTCCCATTCCTCGGGACTGACGCGGTTGCGGACGGAGGGGAAATCGGTGCGGTAGTTCGGCATGGAATAAGCTGCTGCGCGAGCGTAAACGACGGAAGGGGTATGAATTAGTTTGATTGTCGGTCAGTCAGAGCGCGGTGACGACAAGCGCTGTGCAGCCTTGTTTTTATTGGCAGGAATGATAGGGCTGCACGGAGTGGGGGGCAATCGAAAGGTTTTCATTAATTCATTAGTTTTTCTCATATAATTTCACTGTTTGCCGCGCGCCGAACGTCTCCGCATGACCGACCAAAATCTCCCCCCGCTCAACCCCTTACGCGCGTTCGAAGCGGTCGCCCGGCTGCTGAGCTTCACCGCCGCCGCGCAGGAACTGCATGTGACGCAGGGCGCGGTCAGCCATCAGGTGCGTGCGCTGGAGGCGTGGCTGGGTTTCAAGCTGTTCGAGCGCAGCGGGCGCGGGCTGGCGCTCACGCGCGGCGGCATCGCCTACGCGCAGGCGATCGGCGGCGCTTTTGGCCGCATTACCGCGGCCACTGCCGAGCTGACGCAAAGCCGGGCGCGGCAGGTGCTCGCGATTCGCGGCTACACCACCTTCTTCGTGCGCTGGCTGATCCCGCGCCTGCCGGGTTTCCAGGCCGATCATCCCGACATCGAGATCCGCCTGTCGTCGGGGATCGAGCCGGTCGATTTCCAGCGCGACAACGCCGACGTCGGCATCCTGTACGGCGGCGGTCGCTGGCGCGACCTGCAGGCCGACCTGCTGTTTCACGATGACCTGACACCGGTGCTGGCGCCGCGGCTCGCGCGCACCCTGGCCGGCGCGATCGATGCCGAAGCGCTGGCCGCGCTGCCGCATCTGCACCTCAACGCGCGCGCCCGCGACTGGCCGGACTGGCTCGCGCTGGCCGGCGTGCGGCGCCCACCGGGGGCGCGCGACCTCTACTACGAAGATCTCAGCATCGTGACCCAGTGCGCGATCGAGGGCTTCGGTGTCGCGCTGGGGCAGGCCCGCTACCATGACGAGGATTTCGCGCAAGGCCGCCTGCTCGCGCCGGTCGCGTTGCGGCTGCGCCGGGCGGAAGGCTATTTCCTGGTCGCGCCACGTCGCCGCGCGGACGATCCCAAGGTGGCTGCGTTCCGCGCGTGGCTGCTCGCGCAAGTCGTGGCATCGCCGGCGTCCGAAACCGCCGCGGCAAATTGACGCTGTTCCGAGCGCTGCACTAGACTCGCCTTCTTCTTTGAAAGACGAGAGGCGAGAGACGAGAGAGGAGAGAGGAGAGATGAAAAAAACCGCCGCAAGCGACCCCTCTATTCTCTCTCGTCCATCTTCTCTCGCAGTTTTTACAACCCGAGGTTTCCCATGGATCAAACCACCGCCACCGTCACCGGGCAGGAACACTGGACCAAAAAAGGCGACGTCAAACTCTTCCTGTGGGAGAAATTCGCCGGCAGTCCGGACAAAAAGCCGGCGGTACTGTTCGTCCACGGTTCGTCGATGGCGTCGACGCCGACCTTCGACCTGACCGTGCCCGGCCGGCCGGATTCATCGGTGATGGACTGGTTCGCCAAGCGCGGCTTCACGACCTGGTGCGTGGACATGGAAGGCTACGGCCGTTCCGACAAGTCGCGCCCGATTCACTGCGACATCCCGAACGGCGCGGATGACCTCAAGGCCGCCACCGACTACATCATGCAGACGCGCGGCATCCAGCAGTTCCTCGTCTACGGCATCTCGTCGGGCGCGCTGCGCGCGGCGCTGTTCGCCGAGCGGCATCCCGAGCGCGTGGCGCGGCTCGCGCTCGATGCCTTTGTGTGGACGGGCGAGGGCAGTCTGACGCTCGATGAGCGCAAGAAGAAGCTGCCGGAGTTCATCGCCAAGATGCGGCGGCCGGTCGACCGCGCCTTCGTGAATTCGATTTTCAGCCGCGACCATCCGGGCTGCGCCGAACAGAAGGTGGTGGACGCCTTCGCCGACGCGATCCTTGCGCTCGACCACGAACTGCCGACCGGCACCTACGTCGACATGTGCTCGAAGCTGCCGCTGGTCGATCCGGAGAAGATCACCGTGCCGACGATCGTCATGCGCGGCGAGTTCGACGGCATCGCCTCCATGGACGACCTGATCAAGTTCTTCGTGAAGCTGCCGAATCCCGACAAGCAGTTCACCGTGATGGCGGGCATCTCGCACGCGAGCTTCCAGCAGATCAATTACCTGATGTGCTATCACATCCTGCACGCTTTTTTCAGCCAGCCGGAACCCGTGTATCGCGGCTGATGTCTTACAGCGGGAAATCACCAAACGAGGAGGCGGTAATGAAAATCTCAGCGGCGCTCATATTTGCGGCAACCGGCACCCTGCTGGCGGGTGGCGCGCAGGCGCAAGCCTGGCCGGTCAAGCCCGTGCGCATCATCGTGCCCTTCGGCGCCGGCGGGGGCACCGACATACAGGGTCGGCTGCTCAGCAAGAAGTTCTACGAGAGCATGGGGCAGACCTTCGTCATCGAGAACCGTACCGGCGCAGGTGGCATGATCGGCGCGGAAGCGGGCGCGAAGGCCGCGCCCGACGGCTACACGATCCTGTTTACCACGGCGTCGCTGGCCGTCGGCGCCAGCCTTTATCCCAAGCTTCCCTTCGACCCGGTGAAGGATCTCGCGCCGGTGAGCTGGGTATCGTCCGTGCCGCTCGCGCTGGCGATCCATCCGAGCGTGCCGGCGAAGTCGGTGAAGGACCTGGTGGCGCTTGCCAAGGCGCGCAAGGGACGGATGAACGCCGCATCCAATGGCAGCGGCACGACCAGCCATCTGGCGCTCGAACTGTTCAAGGATACGGCGGGCATCGAGGTGGCGCACGTGCCCTACAAGGGCGGCGGTCCCGCGACCACCGCGACGCTCTCGGGCGAAGTCGATTTCGTGTTCACCACCATTCTGTCCGTCTATCCGCAGGTCAAGGCCGGGCGCCTGCGGGCGCTGGCGGTCACCACGGCCAAGCGCTCCAGCGTGGCGCCCGAGTTGCCGACGATGGCGGAGACCTTCCCGGGCTTCGAGATCGACAACTGGTACGCCATGTTCGTGCCGGCCGGGACGCCGAAGGACATCGTGTCCAAACTGCACGCGGAACTGATGAAGGCCCTGAAGTCGCAGGAGGTCATGGACTTCATGGTCAAGGACGGCGCCGATCCGGTCGGCAGCACGCCCGAGCAGCTGGCGGCGTATTACGCGAAGGAAGTGCAGAAGTACGCCCGGATTATCAAGCAGGGCAACGTGAAGGCAGAATAGCGGCGAGGTGGCGAAGTATGCGAAGCTCGTGGCTGCCGGCAACGTGCAGCCCGACTGACGGCGCCAGCCTTTTCCAAGAGAGAGTCCATCGTGCCCGATTTTTCCGCTGACCAGCTCGACTGGCAGACGCAGTACAAGCTTCTGTGCGGTTCCGTGACGCCGCGCCCGATCGCGCTGGTCACCACGCTGGGCCCCCATGGCCCCAATGCCGCACCGTTCAGCTTCTTCAATGCCGTCGGCTCCGGGCCGGCGATGCTGGCGTTTTCGGTCGGCGCCCGGCCGAGCGGCCTCAAGGACACCATCGCCAACATCCGCGCGATTCCGGAGTTCGTCGTGCACATCGTGTCCGATGCGATCAAGGACGGCATGAACGTCTGCGGCACCGACTACGCCTACGGCGTCAACGAGCTCGCCGAGGCGGGCTTCACGGCGGTGCCTTCCGTGAAGGTCCGCCCGCCGCGCATCGCCGAAGCGCCGGTGGCGATGGAGTGCAAGCTGGTGCAGATCGTCGAACTCGGCGAACGTCCCAACTACCTCGTCATCGGCGAAGTCGTGCATTTTCACTATCACGACGGCATCGTGAACGACCGCTTCCACGTGGACGTGGCCCGTATCAACCCGATCGGGCGGCTTGCGGGCAAGGGCGGTTACACGCGGGTGACCGACCGCTTCGAAATGCCGCGGTTGTCGCCGCCCAACGGCGGCGCTTCCGAAGGTTAGATACAGAAGGAATGACGATATGGATACCGTGACTGGAAAACGCCTTAACGAGCTCACCGCGAGCGAAATCGCCGCGGCCACCACTTCCGGCCGCGTGACCTGCGAAGCCGTGGCGCAGGCGCATCTCGAGCGCATCGCCGAGCGCGACCCGGCCGTGTTCGCCTGGTATCACCACGATCCGGAACACGTGCTGAAGCAGGCGCGCGCGCTCGACCGCGGGCCCAAGCAGGGCGCGCTTTACGGCGTGCCCTTCGGCATCAAGGACATCATCGACACCTACGACCTGCCGACGGAATACGGTTCGCCCATCTACAAGGGCTGCCGCCCGGCGGACGACGCGGCCTGCGTCGCGCTGTCGCGCAAGGCGGGCGGCGTGCTGCTCGGCAAGACGGTCACCACCGAGTTCGCCAATCGGCACCCGGGGGCGACGCGCCACCCGATGGATCCGACGCGCACGCCTGGCGGCTCCTCGTCGGGCTCGGCCGCCGCCGTCGGCGACCGCATGGTGCCGCTGGCGATCGGCACGCAGACCACTGCGTCCACCATCCGGCCCGCGGCCTTCAACGGCTGCGTCGGCTACCGGCCGACCTGGGGCGAACTGTCCTGCTCCGGCGTGCGCCAGGCGTCGGGCACGCTCGACACGTTGGGCCTCATCTCGCGCTCCGTGGAAGACATTGCGCTGTGGCGCGCGGTCCTGCTCGGCACCGCGCCCGAACCGATCGCCGACGCGGCGGCTCCCCGCATCGGCTTCTGCCGCACGCCCATGTGGAACAAAGTGGACAGCGTCTATCAGACGAAGATCGAAGACGCCGCGCAGCGCCTCGCGCGCGCCGGCGCCAAGGTGACGGACGTGACGCTGCCGCCCGATTTCGAACGCCTCCAGGACGCGCACCGCTGGATTTCAAGCTACGAGTTCGCGCGCAACTTCACGCATGAGATCGAGCACCACTGGGAGCAGATCAGCGAGACGCTGCGCAACAACCGGCTGAAGGACGGCCTGTCCTGCCCCTACGCGCGGTACCGGGAGGCGATCACGCTGGCCGACGACTGTCGCGAGCAGATCGGGGCGGTCTGGAAGGACTACGACGTGCTGATCGGCGCGTCCAGTGATGGCGAAGCGCCGGTGGGCCTCAACGCCACCGGCGACGCTTCATTCTGCGTGATCTGGACCACCATGCACGTGCCGGCAGTCACCCTGCCGATGTTCACCGGCCGCAACAACCTGCCGCTGGGTCTGCAGGTGATCGCGCCGCGGCGCGAAGATGCCCGGTTGTTCAGTCACGCGCAGTGGATTTTCCGCGCGCTCAGTTGACCGCGGAGGGATTAGGGATTCGGGATTAGGGATTGGAGGTCAAGGGCGCCGCTCACACCGTGAGCCCGGTTTCAAATCCCCAATCCCAAATCCAAAATCTCCAATCCCGCCATTTTCAAGGTCACTCCACCTTGATGTTCGCCGCCTTGATCACCTTGGCCCACTTCTTCGTTTCGCTGTCGATGTAGGCGGCGAATTTCTCCGGGGTGCTGGTCGTGGCGACGATGCCGGAATCCAGCAGGCGTTTCTTCACATCCGGCGCGGCGAGCGCCTTCACCGTTTCATCCAGTACCCGTGCGGTGA
>CAZXNF010000013.1:12529-20259 GCA_964641785.1 uncultured Streptomycetaceae bacterium
GTGAAGGCGCTCGCCGCGCCGGCGCGAACATGCCGTACCAGTTGTTCGCCTCGAAGCCCTTGAGCCCGCCCTCGGCGACCGTCGGGATTTCCGGCATGAGTTCGAAGCGCTGGTTGCCCGCCATGGCGATGGCGCGCACCCGGTTGGACTGGATGGAGCCGACCGCGGTGGAAACCGTGGAGAAGATCAGCTGAACGTTGCCCGCCACCAGATCGATCATGGCGGGCGCGCCACCCTTGTACGGCACGTGGATCATTTTCGCGCCGGTCATGAAGTTGAACAGTTCGCCGGCCAGATGGTCGGCCGCCCCCGGGCCGGAGGAGCCGAAATTGAGGTCGTTCGGCCGCGCCTTGGCGAGCGCCACCATGTCCTTGACGTTTTTCACCGGCAGCGACGGGTGGACCACCAGCACGTTCAGCGCGTTGGCGGCCAGTGTGATCGGGATCAGGTCCTTCTGCGCGTCGTAGGGCATCTTTGCGTAGAGGCTGGGGTTGATCGCGATCGGCCCGATGGTGCCCAGCACGAGGGTGTAGCCGTCCGGCGGCGATTTGGCCGCCAGTTCCACGCCAATCATGCCGCCGGCGCCGCCGCGGTTGTCGATGATCACCTGCTGGCCCAGCGCGGGAGAGAGCTTCTGCCCGATGGCGCGCGCCGTGATGTCCGCGCCGCCGCCCGGGGCGAAGGGGCTGATGATGCGCACGGGCTTCACCGGCCAGGCCGGCGCCGGTTGTGCGGTGGCGGTGCCTGCCATGCACGACAACAGTGCCGGCACGACCAGAATGGGGGCGTATTTCATGCGAAATCCTTCAAGGGATGGGAATGTCGTGTGGACTTACAAGAAGCGTGCCACAGGCAGCATACGCCCGTTTGCGTTGTGAGCCGTTGCGGCGGTTCGTATAATCGAAGCGACCACTGTGCGCACGGGGACAAAGCGCGCGGGGTCATGCTGGCCTCCGTACCGGGATCGAGGGAACCGCACCGCCCAGCGGTGCTTCATTTGCTCTGCCGCCATTCTTTGGAGAGGTCCATGAACTCGTTGCGTTTCCTCACCGCCATCGTCGCCGTGATCGGCGCGTTTCCCGTCTGCGCACAGGATTATCCTGCCAAGACCGTCCGCATTATCGTCGCCTATACGCCCGGGGGCGGCACCGACCTCGTGGGGCGCGTGCTCGCCAAGAAGCTTGGTGAAGCGTGGGGGCAGCAGGTCATCGTCGAGAACCGCGTCGGCGCGGGCGGCAACATCGGCACGGAACTGATGGCGAAGGCAGCGCCCGACGGCTACACGCTCGGCATCGCGCCCAGTTCGCAGGCGATCGCGCCCGGCCTCTACGCCAGGCTGCCCTTCGACACCATGAAGGACTTCACCTATATCTCGCTCGCCGCGGCGGGGCCGAACATCCTGGTCGTGCATCCGTCCCTGCCCGTCACGACGGTCAAGGAGTTCGTCGCGCTCGCCAAGCGGCGCCCGGGTGAACTCAGCTTCGCGTCGGCCGGCATCGGCGCGACGACGCATCTGGCCGGCGAATATTTCAAGAGCGTCGCCGGCATCGATGTCGTGCACATTCCCTACAAGGGCAGTTCGCAGGCGCAGATCGATCTTGTCGGCGGGCAAGTGCAGTTCATGGTGGACAGCATGCCCTCCGGCCTGCCGCGGGTGCAGATCGGCAAGACGCGCGCACTGGCCACCACCGGCAAGAAGCGCTTCTCCGGGCTACCCGACGTGCCGACGGTGATGGAGTCGGGGCTGCCTTACGAGTCGGTTTCGTGGTGGGGCGTGGTCGGTCCCGCGAACCTGCCGCCCGCGGTGGTCAACAAGCTGGTCGCGGACATCGCGAAGGCGGTGGCGCAGGCGGATGCCAAGGAAATCCTCGCCTCCCAGGGAGCGGAGCCGACCACCAGCACGCCGCAGCAGTTCCTGGACTACGTGAAACAGGAAACGGCGCTCTACGCGAAGATCATCAAGGACGCAAAGATCCCCGTCCAGCAGTAACCGCAAAGCGCAGCCATCTTGGATTCCATCACTCCGGCACCCCGCTTCCGCATCGGCATCGACGTCGGCGGCACCTTCACCGACCTGTTCCTGCTCGACCAGGTGTCGGGCGCCGTCGTCCGCCACAAGCTGCCGTCCACACCCGGCAATCCGCATCTCGCGCCGCTGGAAGGCGTACGCGAGTTGCTGCGGCGGGCGGGGGGCGGCGGCGCGGAAGTCGCCTTTGTCGGCCTCGGCACCACGGTCGCCACCAACGCGCTGCTCGAACGCAAGGGCGCGGTCACCGGTCTGATCACAACCGAAGGCTTCCGCGATCTGCTCGAACTCGCGCGCCAGAAGCGCCCGCATACCTTCGACCTCAACGTTTCCAAGCGCGAGCCCCTCGCGCCGCGCCAGTTGCGCGAGGAAGTGCCGGAGCGCATCGCAGCGGACGGCAGTGTGCTGAAGCCGCTGGACCGCGAGGCGCTGCGCGCGGCGATCGACCGGCTGGTCGCCGCCAAGGTGGAGAGCATCGCGATCTGCTTCCTGCATGCCTATACGAATTCCGCGCACGAGGAGACCGCCGCCGCGCTGGTGCGCGAACGCTGGCCGGACGGCCACGTCGCGGTGTCCTCGGAAGTGCTGCCGGAGTTCCGCGAATACGAACGCCTGAGCTCCACCGTCATCAACGCCTACTTGATGCCGGCCACGCGCGATTACTTCCACCAGTTCGAGCGCAACATCGCAGCCCTCGGCATCACCGAAGCGCCGTTCGTCATGAACTCCGGTGGCGGGGTGATCACGCCGGCCGTGGCGGCGAAGCGTCCGCTCGACACCTTGTTTTCCGGACCGAGCGGCGGCGTCAGCGGCGCGGTCTATGTGGCCGAACGCGCGGGCCACCCGAACATCATCACCTTCGACATGGGCGGCACCAGTACCGATGTGTGCCTGGTGCGCGACGGCCGCGCGGAGATCAGCTACTCGCGCGTGATCAACGGCTATCCGCTGAAGGCCGCCGCGCTCGACGTGCACACGGTCGGCGCCGGCGGTAGCAGCCTCGCACAGGTGGACGAGGGCGGCATGCTGCGCGTGGGGCCGGCCAGCGCCGGTTCGCAGCCGGGCCCCGCCTGTTACGGTCGCGGCGGCGAACGCCCGACCGTGACCGACGCCAACGTCGTGCTGGGCCGGCTGAACCCCGAATACCTGCTGGCGGGTGCGCTCAAGATCGACGCGGCGAAGTCGCGCGCGGCGATCGAGCAGCATGTCGCCAAGCCCAAGGGGCTATCCGTCACCGACGCGGCCGCCGCCATCCTCACTATTGCCGATACCAACATGGCGCAGGCGTTGCGCTTCGTGTCGGTCGAGCGTGGGCTGGACCCGAAGGACTTCATGCTGATGGCCTTCGGCGGCGCCGGACCGCTGCATGCCGCTTTTGTGGCCAAGCAGTTGGGCGTGGCCGGTGTGCTGGTGCCGTTTGCGCCCGGCGTGCTGTGCGCGATGGGCGTGCTGACCAAGGACATGCAGATGGACTTCAGCCGCACGCGCGTGGTGGCCGGGTCCGACGCCGGTGCGCCCGCCGCGGTGGCGGCGGTGTTCGGCGAACTGGAAGCACGGGCGCGCGAAGCGTTTGCGGAGGCCGCGAAAGCGCAACCCGGCGCACTGACGATCGTGCGTACGGTGGATGCCCGCTACAACGGTCAGAACCACGAACTGAACGTGGCGGTGCCGGCCGGCGCGTTCGATGCCGCGGCGCTGGCGGCGGTGAAGGAAAACTTCCACCGCGCCCACGAGCAGCTCTACGGCTACCGCTCGCCGGAGCGCGCGCTGGAGCTGGTGACCTGCCGCGTCACGGCGACGCTGCCGATTCCGCGGCATGACCTCGCGCGGGTGACGCAGCCGCCACGCGAAGGCAAGCCGCAACCGGTCGCCCGGCGACAGGTGTTCTTCGAGGAGACCGGCTTCGTCGACTGTCCGATCTACGCGCGCGATGACCTGCGTTCGGGCGATGCGCTCGTGGGCCCGGCGATCGTCGAGCAGATGGACACGACCACCATCGTCCCGCCCGGCTTCACCGCGCGCGTGGATGCCATGCTGAACCTGTTGATGACCGGCTGAGGAAATACGATGGCCTACGCCATGCTCGAGATCATCGCCAGCGCCTTCGAATCCGCCACGCAGGAAATGGCGGCGAGCCTCGTGCGCACCGCCTACTCGCCGAACATCAAGGAGCGCGCCGACTGCTCGACGGCGATCTGCGACGTGCAGGGCCGCGCGCTGTCGCTGATGACGCACGCGCCGGCCCATCTGGGTTCCACGTTGCGGCTGGTGCCGCAGGTGCTGAAACGCTACCCGCTGGAAACGCTGCAGCCCGGCGACGCCTTTCTGGCGAACGACCCCTACATCGTCGGCGTGACCCATCTGAACGATTGCACGGTGGCGATGCCGGTGTTCATGGACGGACGGGTGGTGGCGTTCTCGGTGGCGGTGGCACACCACTCCGATGTGGGCGGCCGTATCCCGGGCAGCGAAGCCGGCGACTCGGTCAGCATCTTCCAGGAAGGCATCCGCGTGCCGCCGGTGCAGCTCTACGCCGCGGGCAAGGTGCGCGCCGACATCCTCGAATTGTTCCTGCTCAATTCGCGTACGCCGCATTACGGCGAAGGCGACCTGATGGCGCAGATGGCCTCCTGCGAACGCGGCAGCCGGCGCACGCAGGAGCTGTTCGAGAAGTACGGCACCGATACGATGCTCCAGCGCATCGACGAACTGCTGGATGCGACCGAAGTCCGCATGCGTGCACGCATCCGCCAGGTGCTCAAGCCCGGTGTTTACGAGGCCACCGACTGGCTGGACGACGACGGCGTGACCGGCACGCCGGTCAAGTTCGCGGTGAAGCTCACTGTGGGCGACGGCGCGGTGGAGTTCGATTTCAGCGGCTGCGCGGACCAGATCGGCAGCGGCAAGAACGTCCCGCTGCCGCATACGCTGGCGACGGCCTATTTCTGCATCAAGGCGGTGGTGGACCCGTACATCACGACGAACGAAGGCCTGTACCGTACCGTGACGGTGGTGGCGCGCGAGGGCTCCATCGTCAATCCGGTCGCGCCTGCCGCGGTCAGTTCGCGCAGCGCGACCTCCATGATGGTCGCCGACATGCTCTACAACGCGCTGGGCCAGGCGGCGCCCACACGCGCCATCGCGGCCGGCGGTCCCGCGCAGGGCATCATCCTCGCCGGACTCGATGTGGCCCGTAACCGCTATTTCATCGACTACGAAAACTTCGCGGGTGGGCAGGGCGCACGCACGCACGCCGACGGCATGGACGTGGTGCAGACCAACATGACCAACACCTCCAACCTGCCGATCGAGGCGATGGAGATCGAGTTCCCCGTCCGCGTCGAGCGTTACGAACTCGTGCAGGATTCCGCCGGTGCGGGGAAATACCGGGGTGGCCTGGGCGTCGTGCGCGATCTGCGCATGCTGGGCGAGCAGGGGACGGTGGCGCTGCGCAGTTGCCGCCAGAAGTTTCCGGCGGAAGGCCTGCTCGGCGGCCAGCCCGGCACGGTCGGCGCGTTCCAGCGCAATCCCGGCGAGGCAAGCTATACCAAGCTCCCAACGACCAGTTCAGACACGCCGCTGAAACCCGGTGACCTGCTGCGCATCGTCTCGCCCGGCGGCGGCGGCTATGGCGCGCCGAGCGAACGCGACCCGGCGCTGGTCGAGCGCGATCTGCTGGAAGGCAAGATCAGCGAGCGTGCGGCGCGCGACGTCTACGGATTCGATCCGGCCCGCGCCTGAGCGCGTATTCCCCTTCCCCCGTTCACGGGGGAAGGCCCGGCAAGTGGGCAAAGCGTGCCTCGCGGTAAACTCGCGCCGATGTTGAAACCGCTCGAAGTCCTCCAGTCCTATCCCCCGCACGACTACACCCTCGCTGGCGCCCTGGCGAGCCGGCTCTCGCGCGGCCCGACCCGCGATTTCCTGGTCACCGGCGGCGGCACGCTGTCCTGGGGCGCCTTGGCCGAGCGCGTCGAGCGCGCGGCGCGCATGCTCTCGGCCAAGGGCATCCAGCACGGTAACCGCGTCGCCATCGCCGCCCGCAATGGCGAGCCGCACGTCGTCCTGCTGTTCGCCTGCGCCCGCCTCGGCGCCATCCTGGTGCCGACCAATCCGGATTTCGGGGTCGAAGAGCTGAAGTACGTGCTGGGCCACAGCGAGGCCGCCGCGGTCTTCGCCAGCGCCGACGTGCTTCCGCGCGCCCGCGAGGCGGCGGCCGGGATGAAACCGGCGCCCTGGTTCGCCACCACCGACGGCGACAGCGCCGACGCGCCGGGCTACGAGCGCCTGCTGCAAGAGGCGGGCAGCGGCCCGCTGCCGTCCGTCGGCAAGGCCGACGACACCTGCCTGATCGTCTATACCTCCGGCACGACGGGTTTCCCGAAGGGCGTGATGCACAGCCAGCGCAACTTCGTGACCGGCGGCGAGGCCAACGTCGCGCGCATGCAGTTGCAGCCCGAAGAGCGGCTGTTGACCGTGCTGCCGCTGTTCCATATCAACGCGCTGTTCTATTCGCTCTCCGGCACATTGGCGGCGGGCGCCTGCATCATCCTCGAGCCGCGCTTCTCGGCCTCGCGCTTCTGGGACGTTGCCGTGGAAACGGGCGCGACCCTGGTCAACGTCATCGAATCCGCCGGCATGATCCTGCTCAACCGGCCGCGCAGCGAATTTCGCCCGGGGCACCGCATCCGCAAGCTCTACGGCGCGCGCGCCAGCATGGTCGAGGGCTTCCGCCGCGAGTTCGGCATCGATCACCTGGTCAGCGGCTTCGGCATGACCGAGATTCCGGGCGTCACCTGTCAGCCCGGCGATGGCCTGCAGAAACTGGGCAGCATGGGCCCGCTGGGCCGCCATCCGGATCCGGCGCGTCCCTGGTCGCAGTGCCGCATCGTGGACGACGAAGGGCGCGACCTGCCTGACGGCGAAACCGGCGAGCTGTGGGTGAAGACGCCCATCATCATGCAGGGCTACTTCCGCAACCCGGAGGCGACGCGCGACGCCTTCCACGAGGGCTGGTTCAAGACCGGCGACCTCATCAAGCGCGACGCCGACGGGTATTTCTTTTTCATCTCGCGGAAGAAGGACATCATCCGGCGCCGCGGCGAGAACATTGCCGGCGCGGAACTCGACCGCGTCATCGGCGAGCATCCGGCGGTGGAGGAATGCGCCGCCATCGCCGTGCCCTCCGAGCTGGGCGAAGACGAGATCCTTGCCGCCATCGTCACACGCGAGGGGCAGAAACTCACGGCGGAAGCTGTGGCGGACTGGTGCCGCGAGCGACTGGCAGCGCACAAGGTGCCGCGTTTTGTGGCCTTTCTGCCCGAGCTGCCGCACACGCCCACGCACAAAGTGGCGAAGAACATCCTGCGCTCCGACGCGACCCTCAAGCGCCGCGCGGTGGATTTGCAATTGAAGTAACGAGCAACACCCGGCTCCGCCGGAAGAGGAGAAGTTCATGAAGGATGGAATGCGTGCCCTCGCGGCATTGGCGCTGGCAGTCCCGTCCGCGCTGGCGTTCGCGCAGGCGTATCCGAACAAGACCATCCGCCTGGTATTGCCGTATCCGCCCGGCGGCGGCTCCGACACCATCGCGCGCCCGCTGGTGCAGAAGCTGTCGGAAAGCCTCGGTCAGCAGGTGATCGTCGACAACCGCGGCGGCGAGGGCGGAACCTGTCAGCCGCGTGAGAATGGCGAGACCGGCGGAGAA
>CAZXNF010000014.1:0-19875 GCA_964641785.1 uncultured Streptomycetaceae bacterium
GGCCATCGCCGCGAGCGACGAAGGCCACCTGCTGCTGGCCACTGCGGCGGCGTCGGCCGGCGCCCCGGATGGGGACTTTCAGGGCGAAGGCGTGATCGCCGTGTCGGGAAAGTCCGTCAACAGCGGATTCGCCAGGCGTTTCGCCACCGCCATCGGCCAGCACCGCTTTCCCGGGCGCCCCGATCTGGAGGTGATCGTGGCGTAGCGGGTGGTGAGATGCAGGCTGCCGCGACGCTGAAGGATGCCCACATGGAAGCGACGGCTACCGTAGAACGCGATCTCCGCACCGGCAGGCCTTACTGGCTACGCGGCGGGGAACCGCGTGTGCCCAGCGCGCCGCTCGCCGGGAACCTGCGCGTGGATGTCGCCGTCGTCGGCGCCGGGGTCAGCGGGGCGCTGGTGACCGACGCGCTGCTGCGCGCAGGCAAAAGCGTCGTCGTGCTGGACCGCCGCGGCGCGGTCAAGGGCTCGACCCCCGCCAGCACCGCCTTGCTGCAGTTCGAGATCGACCAGCCGCTGATCCACCTGACCCGGAAGCTCGGGCGCGAGCGCGCGGTACGTGCGTACTGGCGCTCCGCCACGGCTGTCGATTTCCTGCGCGGCCGGATCGCCGACCTCGGACTGCGCTGCAGCTTCCGCGAGCGTCAAACCGTGTACTTGCCGGGCAACGTATTGAACGTCACCGAGTTGAAACGGGAGACGGCGGCGCGGGCGGCAGTGGGCTTGCGCTCGCGGTTCATCGGCGCGGATGAACTCCGCGCGCTGACCGGTATCGAGCGTCCGGGAGCCATCCTTTCCACCGGCGCCGGTGAGCTCGATCCGGCGGCGTTGGTTGCCGGTGTGTGGCGGTCCGCGCTGTCCCGCGGTGCCCGCATCCACGCCCCGACCGAAGTGCTCGATATCGAGCCGGGCCGTGCCCACGTCACGCTGACGACCGCCGATGGCCATGCGGTCCGCGCCAGCCACGTCGTGTTCGCCACCGGCTACGAACTGGTAAAGCTCATCAAGCCGCGCGGCTACCAGGTGAGTTCCACCTGGGCCCTGACGACGGTGCCGCAACCGGGCCGCTTGTGGCCCAGCCGCTGCCTCATTTGGGAGGCCGCCGATCCCTACCTTTATCTGCGCACCACGCTGGATGGCCGGGTGATCGCCGGCGGCGAGGACGAAGCGTTCGCGAGCGAGGTGAAACGCGACGCGCTGCTGCCGAAGAAGATTCTGGCCATCCGTCGCAAGCTGGCCCGGCTGCTGCCAGCCATCGATACGACACCCTCGTTCAGTTGGGCCGGTTGTTTTGGCGCGAGCGCCACCGGGCTGCCCGCCATCGGCGCGATCCCGGGTGCGCCCCGTTGCTTCGCCGTGCTGGGCTATGGCGGCAACGGCATCACCTTCAGCGCGATCGCCGCGCAGGTGATCCAGCGGGCCATCCTCGGCCTGCCCGATCCCGACGCCGACCTGTTCGCGCTGCGAGCGTAGCGCTGCGCGAGGCCGCGCGGGATGACGGTGGGTGCCTGCGCCCTTCAGAATTCAAGCGCCGCGTTCACCCCCGCGAACCAGTTGCGTCCCGGCGCCGGTTCGTAATAGCGGCCATTGGCATCGCCCACGATCACCGAACCGACGTATTGGCGATTGGCGAGGTTGTCGACCCTCACGAATTCGGAGAGCGTCCACCCGCGGGCTTTTTGCGTGAATCCAGCACTGGCTGCCAGCAGCGCATAACCCGGCGCGGCCTGACTGTTGGCGTCGTTAACGAACACCCGCGTGACCGCCCGGCCTTCCATCGCGGTGCGAAATCCCGTGCCCGGATGCCGCCATCGCAGCTCGGCGTAGGCCTGACCGGCCGGCACGCCCGGAAGCTGGTTGCCGGAAGGCACGGTGACCGGCGGCACGCCGCTGGCGAAGGGCTGGGCGTAACGCGCGTCGAGCCAGGTCCCGGCGGCATAAATGTTGAAGTTGTTGGGCAGTGCGCTTTCCGCGCTGAGTTCGACGCCGTCACGGCGCGTGCGCGCGGCGTTGGTGAACGTGGTGCGTCCTCCGCTTGCCGTGTCGATCACGATTTCATCATTGGTCGCGATCGTGAACAGGGCGAGGGTGGCCCGCATGGCGGCGGCGGGACGATACTTGAAGCCGATTTCCGCCTGCCGGCTGCGCGCGGGCTGCAAGGCGAAATTGAGTCCGCTGGCACCGCCGGGACGGTAGGCGAGTTCCGCGAAGGTCGGCGTTTCGAAGCCGCGACCGAGACTGCCGTAGAGGCTGACCGTGTCGGTGGCGCGAAAGACGGCACCCGCCACCGGGTTCCATTGCGCGTAGGTCACTGCTCCGCTGTCATCCGGGTTGCCGGCGGCCACGAAATAGTCGCTGGAACGAAACGCGACTCTGGTGCGCAGCAGTCCCGCGGACAGCGCCCACCGGGGCGTCGCCTGCCATTCGGCCTGCAGAGCAAGATTGGTGTTGGACGCACGGTCGTGCTCGTCCCTTTTCAGTGCGCCGGTCACGCCGAGGTCATTGATATAGCCCTTGCGCGCTTCGTTCTGCACGTCGTAACTGAGGTTGGCGGTCAGCGTCAGCGGCTGGACCTCGCCCCATGTATGCGACCACTGGAACCCGGCGCCGCCGAATCCGCGCGCGAGATCAATCACACCGCCGGACGAGGTGGGCGCCGCCTGCGCCGCGAGCGGGATGGCCAGGCGCTGCGTCACCTGGCGGTCGCCGCCATAAGCCATGACCTGAAAGGCATGCCCATCGACCGACCAGGCGTAGGTGGCGCCGAGTTGCCCCTGCCGCACCGCTTTTCCGGTGTTGAAGGCGGTGGCCAGCGCGTTGGACTGGCGGGGATCAAGCATGACCTGTGCGCGGGTCAGGCCCAGCGGATCCTGCGCTTCCGGCTGGTCGAGCCCGTTCACGATCACCGTCAGCACGCCGGGGCCGAATGCCGAGAATTTGAGCTTGGCGTTGAACTGCTCGCGGGTGGCGGCGCTGTGCGAGCGGTAGCCGTCGGTCTGGAAGCGCGAGGCATCGATCAGCGTATTAAACGTCCCGAACGTGCCGCCTGCCTGCAGGTGGTAGCGTGAGGTGCCGTAGGAACCGAAGGTAGCGCCGCCCGTCACGGTGGGTTGCGCGGGACCGTCGGCGGTGAAGAGCTGGATCACCCCGCCGGGCGCATTGCCGTACAGGTTGGCGAAATTGCCGCGCAGCACCTCGATGCGGTCGGCGGACGACAGATCGAAGCTCGCGGTCTGGCCCTGGCCATCGGGCATCGTTTGTGGAATGCCGTCCGCGATGAGTCGGACGCCACGCACGCCGAAGGCGGACCGCGCGCCATAGCCCCGCGAGATGATCGGCTGGTCCTGCGCATAGTTGCCGCGGTTCGGGGCGTAGATCCCGGGCACGCGGTTCAGGGTTTCGGACACGTTGATCTGGGGGCGGTCATCCCGGATGGTGCTGCCGTCGATGACATCCACCGCCGCCGGGATCTGGAGCGCATCGCGGCCGATGCGGGTGGCGGAGACTGAGGTTTCAGGCAGGGTGGTTTGCGCGAACGCCAGTGAAAGCCACGTCATCGCGGCGGCGGCGGAAGCGACGTGTAGACCGTTCATGGCGTGCCGGCGGAAGGAGAGGAATCGGTGAGCATGTTCCGCCTAACGATGGCCGCCGGCACTCAGGCTATGTCCTACACCTCATTCAGGCTGACGCTGACTTGCGCGGGGGTCCTCTGTGCAAGCATCGACTGAGTCAGCCAACCGGAGTGGTTTATGCCCGCCAGCACACGCCGTACGCTGTGCAGCACCTTGATTCTCGCGCTCGTTCTCGCCGCCTGCGGCGACACGGCGACCCTGCCAGAGCATGCCGACACCGGCCCGCAGCCCACCCTGCCGAGGCCCAATCCGCCCGCGATCCCGACAGTGCTCATCGCGCCAGCGGTGCGATGGCCTGAAGGCGTGACGCCGGTGGCGGCGCAGGGGTTCGCGGTCAATGCGTTCGCGCTAGGCTTGGATCATCCGCGCTGGCTCTATGTCCTGCCCAACGGCGACGTATTGGTGGCGGAGTCGAACGCCCCGCCCAAGCCGGGCGACGGCAAGGGTATCAAGGGCTGGATCATGAAACGGGTCATGCAGCGCGCCGGCGCCGGAACCCCGAGCGCCAACCGCATCACCTTGCTGCGGGATGCCGACGGCGACGGCATCGCGGAAACGCACACCGTTTTCCTGCGCGACCTGCATTCGCCTTTCGGCATGGCCTTGATCGGCGATCAGCTCTATGTCGCCAACACCGATGCGGTCGTCCGCTTCCCGTACCAGACCGGCGATACGCAGATCACCGCGGCGGGTACGAAAGTCGCCGAGCTTCCCGGGGGGCCGATCAACCATCACTGGACCAAGAACATCCTCGCCAGCCGCGACGGCAAACTGTTGTATGCCACGGCGGGTTCGAACAGCAATGTCGCCGAGAACGGCATCGAGAACGAGGTCAACCGGGCGGCCGTGCTGGAAATCGATCTCGCCTCCGGCAAGACCCGGCTGTTTGCGTCGGGCCTGCGCAATCCGAACGGCCTCGGCTGGGAGCCGAAGAGCGGCGTGCTGTGGACCGTGGTCAACGAACGCGACGAGCTGGGCAGCGACCTCGTGCCGGACTATCTGACCTCGGTGCGGGACGGTGCGTTCTACGGATGGCCCTACAGTTACTTTGGCCAGCATGTCGATGCGCGGGTGAAACCGCCGCGGCCCGATCTCGTCGCGAAGGCGATTGCCCCGGATTACGCGCTGGGCGCCCATGTCGCGCCCCTGGGGATGGTGTTCTACGAAGGCACATTGTTGCCGCAGCGTTATGCAGGCGGCGCGTTCATCGGTTTGCACGGCTCCTGGAACCGCAAGCCGCGCAGCGGCTACAAGCTCGTGTTCGTCCCGTTCGTGCAGGGGCGGCCGGCGGGCCGGATCGAAGACGTGCTGACGGCTTTCGTCAATGCCGAAGGTCAGGCGTACGGCCGGCCGGTCGGCGTGGCGGTGGACAAGGCGGGTGCGGTTCTGGTGGCCGATGATGTCGGCAACGTGATCTGGCGAGTGACGCCGGCACGCGCGCAGCCGCGGTAACCGGAGAGCGTGCCTCGACTACCGAACATTGCCAGGGAAGCGGCTCATGGCGACTTAGGCTGCCCGCTGCGGGAGCCGTGGGCGTGCGCGTAGACCCAGGTGAACTCCGCACCCAGCAGAAAGATCTGCGCGGAGTAGTACACCCAAACGAGCAGCACCGCGAAGGAGCCCGCGGCGCCGAATCCGGACACGAGCGTACTCCTGCCCAGATAAAGGCCGATCAGCGATTTGCCGATCGTAAACAGCAGGGCGGTGGCGGTGGCGCCGATCCAGACGTCCCGCCACTGGATGCGTGCGCGCGGCATGATCTTGTAGATCAAGCCGAACATGACGGTCACCAGGCCGAAACTGATGAAGAAGTTGATCCATTCGAGCAGGGCCGCCCAGGGCCCGGCCGCGGGCGACCACCACTGGCCCAGCACGGCGAGCGCGGTCGAAACCACCAACGACACCATGAGCAGGAAGGCCAGCGCCAGAATCATGCCGAAGGACAGCACCCGCGCGCGCAGCAGCATGAACCAGCCGGCCGAGCGGCGGGCCGGCGCGCGCCAGATGCGGTCGAGGGCGTCCTGGAGTTCGCCGAACACCGAAGTGGCCCCGATCAGCAACAGGATGCTGCCCGCGATCGCCGCCGCCGCGCTGCGCGCCGGCTCGCTGACGCTGGAGATCAGTGCTTCGATCGCGCGCGCACCCTCCGCGCCCATCAGGCCGTCGAGTTGCGCGAGCAGCTCGCCCCTGGCGGCCTCGGCGCCGAAGACGTAGCCAGCCACCGCGATGACGATCAGCAGCAGGGGTGCCAGCGAGAACGCCGTGTAGTAGGCGAGTGCCGCGCCCATGCTGGGGGCGTAGTCATCCAGCCACGAGTTGACGGTATCGTGGACGAGCGTGCAGAAGTCTTTCCACACGGCAAGCGCCGTGCCTTGCGGCTGATGACGACGCGGGCGCGCGAGCGGGGCATCGCCGCGGCTTTCACCTTGAGGGGGCCTGCGCGGGGTTTTGGTCGGTAGGGGTGCTTTCATGCGCGCATCTGCATGCGTTCCATGTTCATCAGGGTCGCCCGCATGGCGTTAACGGGAAAGAAAGACCGCAACGGGTTTCAGGGGGTCGATGCGTTCGAACGCCAGCTTGCAGATGCCCACCAGCGGCGCCCCGAGGAAGATGCCCCACGGTCCCCACAGCCAGCCGAAAAAGAGCAGGCCCAGAAAGATGGCGGTGGCGTTGGTCTGCGCCAGCCGGCTCTGCGTCCAGGTGGATACGCCCAGGCCGATGATCGTGGAGAGCAACACCACGACCGCGCCCACCAGCAGCGCGTACGAGTAGGAGCCTGACTGGAAGAATGCCCCCAGCACGCTGGCGACCATCAGCAGACCCATGCCGGCATAGGGCACCAAGCGCAGGAGCATCGCGGCAACGCCCCACAGCAGTGCACCCTTCACGCCCAGTGCCGCAAACGCGCCGGCGATGGCCACGCCGAGCAGGACATTGACCGCCAGCGTCCACAGCAGGTAGCCGCCGAGCTGCTTTTCGATTTCGCCAAGGATGCGCAGTGCCTCCTTTTTTTCGCCGAGCGCAGGGCCGGCGACATCGAGCAACTTCCGCCGGAACAGGTCGCCCGATACCAGGATGAAGAACGCCAGCATGACGACGAGGATGGCCTGCGCGGCGCCCGTGACGAGCTCGGCTGCGCGCGCCATCACGAGGGTACCCAGCCAAGTGCTTACCGGCGGTGGCGGTGGCGGTGGCGAAGGGTTCCGGGCGGCCGCGCCGGGGCCCGCGGCGGATTCCACGGCGGCGCGATCCAGTTCGCGCGCAGTGTCCCGCATATCCTGCATCAGGTTGCCCTCGCTGTTGACGTTGCGCAGCGACAGCCGCAAGCGCTGCGCGACCCGCGGCAGGTCGGAAACGACCGCGCGCACGTCATCCGCCAGCAGGTAGCTGATGCCGGTGAGGGTGGCGAACATCAAGGCGAGAGCGAGGCTGGCGCCGATGACGCGGGGCACGCGCCATGCCGCTAACCAGTCCACGATCGGCCACAACAGATAGGCGAGCAGAATGCCCAGCAGCAGCGGCACGAAGAAACTTTCCCCCCACCGCAGGATCGCGATGACCGCGATGGTCGCGATGATGTAGAGCGGCCAGGAAGTGATCGACGGCGCGACGGTGACCGGGGCACCGACCGGGGCGTCCGCTGCTGTGGAGGGGGCGACCACGGACGGCGCGAGGGCAGGCGCAGGCGCTTCGGCCGTCGACCGGTCGCCCACCCCCGCTGGTGGTGGAGGACCTAGCGGGTCAGGATGCATATCATCCCCGGGGAAACTCCGCCGGGAGCATCCGGCAAGTGGCGCCGCCTTGTGCGGCGGCGGGCGTTAGTAGCGGTAGACTGCGTTCTGATACACGCTGACGCGCTCGCCCACACCCACGCCCGGCGGGTTTTCCATGCGAATCGTCTGATAGTTGCCGTTGTCCATGCGAACGCGCACGTTGTAGTCCTCGTCGCGCGTCGTGTTGCCGGTGCGTTTGGCCACCTCGTTGCCCGCTACCGCGCCGCCGACTGCGCCGATGACCGTCGCCGCAGTCTGCCCGCGACCGCTGCCGATCTGGCTACCCAGCGCGCCGCCGGCCACGCCGCCGATCACCGCGCCGACGATCTGGCGGGTTCCGGTGTCCGAACTGGTGCTGTTCTGCACCACGTCGATGGCCTCGACCCTGCCGTAACCAATGAATGCCGCATCGCCTACGGTCGTGGCGGACGGGGTGTTGGAGGTGTTGGACGGGTTGGACGCGTAGGGCGCAGATTCGCACCCGGACAGGACGACAATGCCGGCCGCCAGACATGCCGCTGTGAAACCGTGCTGGATGTTCTTCATGGGAATCTCCTGAATGCCGCTGGGAGCGGGAGCGATCCGCGGCGCATGCAACCAGTATCGGGGGGGGGCTCAGGTCTGTCGCGCGGTGGTTTCCGATATCCGTGTAGGCGGCCGGCTACGGCGCCGTGCTGTGCCGGCGGCCGCGTGCGGGCCGTTTCAGCACGCTGATACTGCCGTCGGTAATGGAGCGGTAATCCCCCGCCATGGCGTTCTTCGCGGCGTCCACGATGAGCACCAGCACAGGGGCTCGGCGATCCCCACCGAGCCGGTGTCACGGCGCATGAGCAGCCGGAGCAGTACGAACAGAAACCAGTAGAGGACGCTCCCGCGTACGCTGGGTTCGAGCGGGAATACGCTGAAGGCGAACAGCGCTGCCTTAGTCGACGGTTACCGGAGACGATGCTTGAGAGCGCGCAACCCGCGCACGGCTTCGCGCCGGCTCACCGGCAGCCATGGATCAATCAGGGGGTTCGCGCGCAGCCACCCGCCCAGGCCCGTGGCGAGCGCGAAAAATACGCTGGCCAGCCCGATCGCCATCCACACGCGGTACGGGGTGTCCCAGGCCCACGCCAGCAGAGCGACGCAGGCCAGGGCGATCCCGAACATTGCGGCGCCGCTGGCGATGGCGACGATGACCAGTTGGCGCAGCCGCCATTGCAATTCCTGCCGCGCTTCGACGAGCACGGTGGCGCCAAGTTCTTCGGCGAACGCCAGCGCGTCGTGTGCCGTCTCCCGGGTGCGCTTGAACCACATGACGAAACGCCGATCCCGAATGCCGCTAAGGCAGCGCTTTCACAGGCACCAGCGACACTTCGCCGTTGGTTGCGGCGGCGGCGGGGTTGCGTCCCTGCATGCCGCGCTGGAGCACGGGACAAGTGCCGTCTTCGCCCGGTCCGGTCTCCAGCAGCGCGAACAGGGCCGCCAGGGGATTGATCAGACTGAGGATGAGGGCGGCGGCGCCGCGCGCGGCCAATGGCGCCGGATCCGGCGTGAGTCGCGGGTTCGCCAGCGTGCCGGTGACCAGGATCGGCGTGCGCACCGACAGGAAGCTCACGCTTTTGGGCGCCTGCACGATCCTCAACTTGAGCGTCTCGTCGCCCAACCGGGCCTCGCCGGTGAGATTGAGCACGGTGGATTCGGTCTCGATGACGGCGATGGCGGGGGTCACCAGCCCCTGTTGCGCGCGCAGGTCGATCGCCGCGCACTGCACGCTCTCCGGGTTTTTGCCCAGCAGGCTCGCCAGCACGCGCGCGCCGTCGAGATCGGCCAGCGCGGGCAAAACGCTGGGCACGCGGCCGTTCGCCAGCAACAGGGTGGCCCTGCCATCGGCGGTGCCGAGCAGCGTCGCCACGGCGTTGCCGCGGCCCTGCAGATCGAAGGTTCCGGAGAGGATGCCCGCCGCTTCGCCCATCGCGGCCTGCTTCGGGAATATTTTGGCGACGCGAACGTCCCGCAGGCGGCCTTGCACGCTGCCGGCGACGACGGGTTGCCGCGCGTCCAGGGTGACTTTCGCCCGCAGCGTGCCGTCGGCCATGCCGAACGTGAGGGGATTGATCACGATCTGCGCGTCGCGCAGACGAAAATCCGCGTTGAAGTCGTCGAACGGGAAGTCGGCCGCGCGGACCACCCGTTTCGCGGTGAGCGTCACGTGGGCGTTCAGTTGGTGGATGCGCGTGAGGTCGATCGCACGCGCCGGCAGCACGCGTCCCGGCGTGCGCGCGCTCGCGTCCGGCGTGCGGCCGATCAACGGCCCGAGATCCGCGAGGTCCAGCAGCGTAGAGGTGAGTTTCGCTTCGAGTTCCGGTTTCGCGCCCCCGGTGACGACCGAGACTTTGCCCGCAATGTCGCTCGCACCGACCTTGCCCTTGAGGTCCGAGCTTTCCCAGCGCTGCCCCGTCTTGCTCAACAGTCCCGACACCGCATAGGGCGGGGTTTCCGGCAGCGGCACCCCGAAGAGCGGCGCCAGCCGGCGAAGGCTGGGCCCGTTCACCCGGTAGCGGAGCGATGCGTTTTCAAAACGGACCAGACCGGTGACTTCGCCGTTCACTTGCACCTGTGTCCCGGCGATGCGCCCCTCGGCACTGATGGGCAGACGTTGTGAGAGATCCTGCAGCGCCAGGAGAGAGGCCGTGGTCCCTTTCACGTCGACCGCTTCGCCGCGAAACCGTCCTTTCACGGCAAAGTGCAGGCCAGCCGCGCCGGCGCCGGGCCGGTCGATCAGCGTGGCTTTGAGGCGCGAGTCGGTCAGCGCATCCCGGTATTCCAGCCGGCCATCGTCGACCTGGAGCGCGTCGATACGCGGTGTGCTGCCGGCCTCGCGCTGTTCACGGTCGAATTGCCAGGTCGCGCGTCCATCGGCCAGACGCTCCAGACTGACGACCGGACGGATGAGGGCAAGATCAAGCAGGTGTACGCGTCCCGCCAGCAAGGGCAGTAGCGCCATCTGGAACTCCACCACGTCCGCCGTGAGCAGCGTTTTTGATTCGGCCCAGTCCGGATTGGAAAAGCGGACGGTTTCGAAGCGCAATCGGGGACCGAAAGGACGCCACTGCCACGTGCCGTCAACGGGGCCCTCGATGACGAGAGCGCGTCCCGTGGCGGCGCTCACCCGCGATTCGATGGGACCTTTGAGCCAGTTCCAGTCGAAGAGTCCGATTAACAGCGCACACCCGAGCACCAGCCCCGCGGCCACGATGGCCAGGGTCCGACCCCAGTGCCTGCGGCGCGAGTCGGGCGCAGGTATTTTTGTTTTCAGCACCCGGGTCCGCAGCGACGGTCATGCGCCGACCACCAATAGCCGGAGGACCACATGCCGTACATGCCCCGCTGGCGAGCGAGGCCCAGCCCCGCCCCCGCGAGCAGTGCGCCGGCCAGAATCGTGAGTGGGAGCGTCAGGTACATCGGCGTGATGTCATCCGCTTTGTTGTGCATGTTCAGAGACCTGAATGCGCCGTGCTGGGGGACCGCTTGTAACGGTCGTGAGGGTTCCCGCTGCCATCCGTATCCCAAGCCTGGATGGCGGCTTCGTCCGACGCACGCCGTTCGTGCGCCTTGCGCTCGCGCCAGGCGCGGAAGGCGTATCCCGCGAGTGAGGTGAGGGCGGTGGCAAGCATTGCTTTGATGATTCGGTTTTTCATGAGGCTGAGCTCCAGGAGGAAAGGGGAACGGGCGATCGAACGATCAGTGAAGGCCGCAGTGTGGCGTCCAATGGGGGCGCGTCGGGTCAGCGGCAGCCGGAAATGGCTGTCAGCGCACGCTGACCGGCATGGCATGGCTCGTAGGACGCGGCCGACGGCGCAATCAGCGGCGCCCGAGCGGCAGGGCTTGCGGCGCTTGCCTATGCTGGGATCCATTGCCATCCAGGAGCCGAAGATGATTGCCCCGAATACTTTCCCGCCGCCTCCGCACCACCCGCTGCGCCCGGTTTCCACCATCACGGTGCTTGCGGGCGCTGTCCTCCTGTTGCTGGGGATGGCGGTGACGGCCGCGCTCGTCCTCGGCGCCAACACGGTCGCCGCCGCTGGCGTACTGGCGGTATGGACGGTGCTGCTGGGGTGGAGTCTGTCATCCCTGCGGAACCGAATCCCCGCGGGGGCGTGGTGGGGGCTGGCAACGGCGGGCAGCATATCCGTGCTGGCACAACTGCTGCTCCTGCAAAAGGGGGTGGCGGTGTTCATGCAGGTGAACTTCATCTCCCTGCACGCTTGGGCGCTGTTGTGCGCGGTCGCGCTCGCCGTCTACGTCTGCTTCGCCCCGCGCGAAGAGTGGCTGCCACTCGGGCTGTCCATCGTCGGCACCCTGGTGCTGTCGGCGCTCCTGCCGTTCATGCCACGTCCGTTGGTGCCCGGGCTGGTCGCCGGCACGCTCGGCGTGCTGCCCGCGATGCTAACGGCCTGGTTCCTGATGCGCGGTCTGGCGGCGGGGCAATCGCAAGGGAGCAGGGAGCCGCGTAAACTGAAGGTATGGCCCGTCGCCAGCAGCCCAAGCGCTCCGATCTCGAGCTGATCCTCCACGCGTTCGCGTTCGCCGCGGACAAGCATCGCGACCAGCGGCGCAAGGACGTCAAGGCCTCGCCCTACATCAACCACCCGATCGCGCTGGCGAACGTGCTGGTGAACGAGGGCGGCATCACGGACGCGGAAACCATCTGCGCGGCGCTGCTGCACGACACGGTGGAAGACACGGACACCACGCCAGCACAGCTGCGCACCGAGTTCGGTCCCCGCATCCGCGACATCGTGCTCGAAGTGACGGACGACAAGGCGCTGCCGAAGGCGGAGCGCAAGCGCCTGCAGATCGAGCACGCGGGCACCGCCAGCCGCAAGGCCAAACTCGTCAAGCTGGCCGACAAGATCTGTAACGTGCGCGACATCGCGCAAGCGCCGCCCGCACAGTGGAGCCTCAAGCGGCAGCAGAAGTATTTCGACTGGGCGAAGAAAGTCGTCGACCGCGTGCGCGGCGTCAACGCGCCACTGGAATTCGCGTTCGACAAGGCTTACAGCCGCCGGCCGCGCTAGCGCCTGTTAGGGACCTAAACGTGCGTGGCAACCGTTTAGGAAAGCGCTGAAAAACATATCATTCGTCATTCCGGCGCAGGCCGGAATCCAGTGAAATGAATGCGCTGGGCACCGACCTTCGCCGGTGTGACGTGGTAAATCAGAGCTTCCTTAGGTCCAAAAACAGGCTCTGGTGCTCAGACAGCGGTAGGGCGTCGTTCCCGGTTCGCGGCCAGGCCATGCAGCACGTCGATCACCTGATCAAACTCAAGCGATTTGTCGAAGAAGTAATTGGCGCCCAGCGCCAGGCAGCGCTCCCGAAAAGTCCTGGCCGCGTAGTTGGTCAGCACGATCTTGACCAGGTGCGAGAGCGCGGGCGCCGCCTGCAGGCGGGTCAGCAGGTCGAAGCCCGTGCCCTGCCGCAGATGCAGATCAATGATGACCGCATCGGCAGGCGTACTGGCGAGCGCCTGCAGGGCGTCTTCTGCCGTATCGGCGTGGCCTACGATCCTCAACACTCCCGAAGATTCCAGGGACTGGGCGAGCGTTTCCCGGATGGCGGGTGAATCCTCAACCAGAAAAATCCTATACCGAGACTCCATCGCGATTCGCTTTTCTTGTATGTAGCACTGCGCTCTCCCGGGCATTATTGTTTGGCTAAGCGCCTGACAATGCCATTCACCGCTTGGGGAGTTCATCGGTGTTTGTCCTACACGTTCCTGCGTTAGGTCTCCACGTTAGTCCAACAGGGCATTTTTGATCGCATAGTACGTGAGGTCAGCGTTGGTCTTGAGGTTCATCTTCTCCAGCACCCGGGAGCGGTAGGTGCTGACCGTCTTGACGCTCAGGTTCAGTTCGCCGGCGATATTCGTCGGGCTCTGGCCGGCGGCCAGCTTGCGGAAGATCTGGAATTCCCGCTCCGACAGGGTCTCGTGCAGCTTTTTGTCCGTGGGCCGTTCGAGCTCCGCGGAGACCAGGTCGGCGGCGGTTTCGCTCAGGTAGCGCTTGCCGCGCGCCACGATGCGAATCGCCCTGATCAGCTCCTCCGGCGGGGCATTCTTGGAAATGTAGCCGCTGGCGCCCGAGCGCAGCATGTTGACGGCGTAGTGGGCCTCGGGGTAGCCGCTGAGAATGAGGATGGGCAGTTCCGGCTTGAACTGCCGGAGGATGCGCAGGCAGTCGATGCCGTTCTTGTCCGGCATGGAGATGTCGAGCAGGACGACGTCGTACTCGCCGCCGCGCACCTTGGCGATGACTTCATCCCCGGTGGCGGCCTCGCCGGCGACCTGCATGTCGCCCTGTTCGGTGATGAACTGGGCGAAGCCGGCGCGGACGATCTCGTGATCGTCGGCGATCAGGATGCGGATGGTCGGTTGCATGGACATGACGTAAAGATCTCCTGAATCTCCTAGGTGGTGAGCGGGCAGGCTGGCAGGGCGGCCTGCGGGGATCAACGATGCTAACCGACCCCGGGGTGGTCCCGCCGTCAGATGAATCCTACGTGTGGCGGCGGGAGCTGCCGACTGAGCGTTGGCTGGCCGCCGCGTAGAGTCCCTTCATACCTTGTGAAGGGGGCCCTGGCGTGACCGTTTTCGATATCACCTGTGAACTGGAATACGCCGTGGCGGACCTGACGGAATTCGTGTTCAACGTGCAATCCGTCAACACGGCGCACCAGCGGGTGCAGCACGAATCTCTGTGCATCGACGGCATGCCGGACTACACCGAGCACGTGGAGCCGGTTTTTGGTACCCGCTACGTGCGCGGCCGTGCGACAGCCGGCAGCGTGCGCTTGCAGTACCGTACGGGACTCACCGTCGCCTACGCCTGCGCGGAGCCGCACCAGTTGCCCGAGCGTGAGGTCGCCGATCTGCCGGTGGAAACCCTGCAATTCCTGTCGCCCAGCCGCTATTGCCCGTCCGACCGCATGCACGAGCTGGCCATGCGCGAGTTCGGCCATCTGCCGCGGGGGTATGCCCGGGTGGAAGCGGTGTGCGACTGGGTGCATGGCCGCATGCGCTTCGCGCCCGGCACCACCAACTGGACCAGTTCGGCGCTCGATGCGCTGGACCAGGGCGGCGGGGTGTGCCGGGACTTCGCGCACGTGACGATTTCCCTGCTGCGCGCCCTCAATATTCCGGCCCGCTTCGTCACCGGCTACGACTACGGCGTGGACCCGAGCTACGGGCCCACCGATTTCCATGCCTACGTCGAGGCCTGGCTTGGCGACTGCTGGTGGATCTTCGACGCCACGCGTCTCGCCCCGCGCACCGGACTGGTCCGCATCGGCACCGGGCGCGATGCGGCGGACTGTGCGTTCGCGACCCTGTTCGGCGCGACCCGCTTCGTCGGCATGCGTCTCGATATCCAGCCGCTGAGCGGCCCCGTCGTGGACGACCCCAGCCTGGCCATCTCGACGGCCGGCAACGACGATGTGCTGCGCTGGCGCACGCCCGCCGCACGGGGACGTCTGCACCGGGTCGCCGCCTGAATCGCAATCGTTTGGACGTTTGGACGTTTGGACAACCCAGGAGAACGCAGATGAAAACGCTGTTCATGCTACTTACCGTCGCCGTATTCTCGGGCGCCTGCTCGAAAACACCCGAAGTCCCCAAGGTGCCGGATGCTCCCAAACCCAAGGTGGAAGCGCCGATGCAGCAAGGGGCGCCGGAGGTGAAACCGATGCCGGCTCCCAACGCCGTCGGCGGCGCGCCGACAGCGACGGACAGCGCGGCAACCGACCCCAAGGGCAACATGTCGAAAGCGCAGGAATCGAATTCCATGCCGATGTCGGGCCAGGCCGGCAGTCATTCGAGCCCCGCGCTGGACGGCGCGCCGACGACCAAGCGTTAAGCCGGTCTACCCGTGATGGCGACAGTCGAACGCGGCTTTACGCGCGCCACCCAGATCGCCGCGCCGCGGCGACCAGTACATGTGGGTTGAGGCCGTTGGCTGGGCGGCCGCGCTTGCCCTGCTGGCGACCATCCTCACGCAGGTCGCCAAGCAGTGGAACGATCGCACGTCGCAGGGCGTTTCGCCTTGGCTGTTCGCCGGCCAGATGGCGGCCTCGGCCGGCTTCGCGGTCTACAGTTTTCTGCTGGACAACACCGTGTTCATGGTCACCAACGTGCTGACGCTGGCCAGCGCGATCCTGGGCCAGGCGGTGGTCTGGCGCAACCAGCGGTTGCCGGTCCGGAAAAAAACCGGCTCCCGCTGACTTTACCAAACCTTAACCAAGGGTTTTTTCGGCGATCGCCAGTTGTCCGCAGATGTGGGCCGCCTCCATCGCCTGCTCCGCGGTATCGTAGAAGCGGGCGTTGATATCGTGCAAGGCTTCCTCGAAGCCCGGTTTAGAGATTGAGCAGCGCGCGATCCATTTTCCGGGCTGCGCGTCGGCGGCCACGGCGGTCGCCACTATTTTCCATGGGCCTTCCTGAAATACTTTGTTCATATCGGCTCCGTACCGATTATTCAAGCATGGTTCCGTTCCCGTTATCGGGGACTCTACCGAAAGAGTAGCCCGCTTTGGAGAGGACTCACGACCGTCCCCGCCCCACGTTGATGTAGGCGCAATCTCACACCAGATGCCGCAGGCGCCTGTTACCTGGCAAACAAACGCCCGTCGACAATAGCGTTCGCGCAGGGTGCCGTGCGCACGACGGAGAATCGACATGGCTAAAGCCCGACCGCTGGATCCGGGTGGCAATCATTTGCTCAATGCGCTGGCCCGCCAGGATTTTGACAACATCGAACAGCATCTCGAAACGGTATGCTTGGAGCCGGGACAGGTCATTTTCCGGCAAGGCGCCCCGATCGATCACCTCTACTTTCCGACCAGCGCGATCCTGTCCTGGATCGCGACCACCCGCCATGGCGAGCGCGTCGACGTTGGGGTCGTCGGTTGGGAGGGCATGGTGGGCATCCCGGAGCTGATCGGCTACGAGGCGTCCCCGTACGCCGTCGAGGTGGCGCTGCCGGGGGAAGCGATCCGGCTGAAGGCCAAGCGGTTCAAGGCCGAATTCGAGCGCTTCCATTCCCTACACACGGTCCTGTTCCGCTACACCCATACCGCCTTGATCCAACTCGCGCAGGCTAGCGCGTGCGACCGTCTCCACCGGGCGGAGGAGCGGCTGGCCCGTTGGCTGCTGATGGTGCACGATCGCGCGCCGACGGACGAGCTTCGGCTGACGCAGGAAATCCTCGCCGGCATGATCGGCGTGCGCCGCGAGACCGTGACCATGGTGCTCGGCGCCTTGCAGAAAACCGGCTTGATCCGGACGGGGCGCGGTCGCATCACCCTCCTCGATCGCGCCGGGATGGAAGCGGCGGCCTGCGAATGCTATCCGGTCATCCGGCGCGAGTTCGACCAGTTTCTGGGTATCCAGCAAGGTCCGGGAGAGCACGGTCTGCACGTCAGGTGCGCTACGGCGGCGCGCGCCGGTACCGCGCTGGCCGCAAGCCGCGCTTGACCTCCAGAGCGCGGAGGATGCTGTGGATCCTCGCCCCGGTGATCGCGACGCTGAGTGCGACGCTGATCGTGCAGAATTTCATTCCGCCGGAAAAGAAGATCGCGGAACGCGTGCCCAGGCTCTACGGCACCAGCGATTTGCAGTTCGTGCGCGTGATGGACCATCTGCTGGGCCCCGCCATCACGCAGGGCAACCGGGTGGACGTGCTGCTGAACGGGGAGGAAATCTTCCCGGCCATGCTGACAGCAATCCGGAGCGCGCGACATACGATCACCTTCGAGACTTTCATTTACTGGTCGGGCGGCATCGGCGAGACCTTCGCCGACGCGCTGGCCGAGCGCGCGCGCGCCGGGGTCAAGGTGCACGTGCTGCTCGACTGGGTCGGCAGCCTGAAGATGGAAGCGCACGCCCTCGATGCGATGCGCGAGGCGGGCGTCCAGATCGAAAAATACCATCCGTTGAACTGGTATTACCTCGCCCGCGCGAACAACCGCACGCACCGCAAGTTGCTGGTGGTGGACGGCCGCGTCGGCTTCACCGGCGGCGTCGGCATCGCCGATCTATGGCAAGGCCGCGCGGAGGATCCCGCGCACTGGCGCGACATGCACTTCCGCGTCGAAGGCCCGGCCGTCGCCCACCTGCAGGCGACCGTTTCTCGACAACTGGACCAAGGTGCCGGGCGAGGTACTGCACGGACCGGACTACTTCCCGGCGCTGACGCCGGCGGGCGACACCGCCGCCCATCTGTTCGCCAGTTCGCCCGCCGGTGGCGCGGAAAGCATGCACCCCATGTACCTGCTGGCGATCAACACGCTGACGGACGCGCTGAAGCGGGGCGTGCGCGTGCGCATCATCGTGCCGGGACAGCATATGGACGCCGAAACCGTCCGCCGCGCGTCGCGCGCCGGCTGGGGAGACCTGCTGGCGGCAGGCGCGGAGATTTACGAGTACGCGCCCACCATGTTCCACTGCAAGGCCTTGATCGTGGATGGCTATCTGGTCTCGGTCGGGTCGACGAACTTCGATACGCGATCGTTCCGGCTGAACGACGAGGCGAATCTCAACATTTACGACCGGCGTTTCGCGGCGCGGATGACGGCCGTTTTCGAAACCGACCTGGCGCACGCGCGGCGCATCAGCCATGAGGCGTGGTGGGACCCGCCCGTTGTCCGAGCAAGCCTGGGAACACGCGGCCCGGCTGCTGCGCGCCCAGTTGTAGGCGCAAGGAGACCTGGAATGGCCGGAAGCCGCGGACGCACGCACCATTTCCTGCACGAGCATTCCCTGAGCCTGACGGCGACGGGCATACTGGTTTTGTGGACCGGCTTGTATCTTTTCTCCAGCCCGGACACCCACTTGGGTTCTTTCTTCGGTAACGCGATCGCGGACTGGGCCGGCGTGGTGGTGACGGTGCTGGCCACCAAGCACCTGTACGAAAAAGGCTCGACCGCGGGCCTGCGGGCGCCGCGGCACCTGCTGGGCCCGATGGTGCGGTTCCTGCGCGATCATTTGCTGACGCTGTTCCTGCTGCTCACGGGCATCGGCTGGGCCGTCGTCTACGCCGTGCTGGATTCCGAGTCGAAGTGGGGGCAGGTCGTCGGTAATCTCGTATCCGAATGGACACAGATTCTGGCCTTCGCCATCATGACGAAGGCGCTGATCGAGCGGGACGCGAGAAAGTAAACGATAGGCCAGTCGACGCGGGTAAACGTACCCGCGGGCTGTTTGCGGAATGGAGTTTCAATGTTCATCATCGGGTTGGGCACGGCGGCGCCGCCGCATCGCTACACGCAGGCGCAATGCTGGGCGGCCTTTCAGGGTGCAGAGCGCTTCGCGCAACTGGACCGGCGCGCGCGCGGTATCCTGCAGCGCGTTCTGCAGCACGAGAATGGCATCCACACGCGATCGCTGGCGCTGGAGTCGATCGAAGAAGTGTTCGCGGCCGACCCGGACACGCTGCACCGCCGCTTCGCCGAGCACGCGCCCGCGCTCGCGGCGCGGGCGGCCGCCGATGCCTTGCGCCAGGCCGGGCTGGAAGCGCGCGACATCGACGGCGTCATCATCAGCACCTGCACGGGCTATCTGTGCCCCGGCCTCACGAGTTACGTCGCTGAGCGCCTGGGGCTGCGGCCGGATGTGCTCGCGCTCGATCTGGTGGGCCAGGGTTGCGGCGCGGCAGTGCCCAACCTGCGCGCGGCGGAGGCGTTGCTCCGCGCGCAGCGGTGCGCGGCGGTCCTGTCGATCTGCGTGGAGGTGTGCAGCGCCGCGTTTTATCTCGATAACGATCCCGGCGTCCTCATCAGCGCCTGCCTGTTCGGTGATGGCGCCGGCGCCGCGGTACTCGCCGCCGCGCCCATTGCCGGCACGCGCCGCATCGAATGGAAGACCGCGCGTTCGCTGACCGATCCCGCAGCGCGCGACGCGCTGCGCTTCGAGCAGAAAGGCGGCCTGCTGCGCAACATCCTGACGCCGCAGGTGCCGGCGCTGGCCGCGGGCTGCGCCGCCTCGGTGTTGGCGGACGTGTTGCGGGAGACGGGGCGCTCCCGCGACGAGATCGGCACCTGGATCTGGCATGCGGGCGGCCGCAAGGTGCTGGAAGCGTTGCAGGCGGAATGCGGGCTGTCCGCGGATGACGTGCGCTGGAGTAGCGGGGTGCTCAGCGAATTCGGCAACGTCAGCAGTCCGTGCGTGTATTTCGTGCTCGCTGCCGCGTTGCGCGGCGGCGCGCCGGGCGGCTGGTGGTGGCTGTCGTCGTTCGGCGCCGGCTTCAGTTGCCACGGCGCGTTGCTCGAAGTGGCCTGAGGCGGGAGGCGGGCGCTGATGGCCATGCTCCGCAGTCTCGAGCCTGAATGGCTGGATACGCTGCCGCCCGACGATCCCCGCGCGCAGCATTCGCGCCGCGACCTGCGACGTATCAACGGCCTGATGGGGAGCGCGGCGTTCGTCGCGCGCGAACTCG
>CAZXNF010000015.1:0-19290 GCA_964641785.1 uncultured Streptomycetaceae bacterium
TTGCGCGGGCCGCACGTAGTAGTCGGCGCCGTCGCGACTCGCCGCCTGCAGGCGGGGCGGATGGCGGCGCGGCTGCAGCCGGTTGCCGCCGGGGTAGTCGAGCGGCAGCGAGAGGTTGAAGGCTATGCCCTCGCGCGCCTCGGCGAGGCCCTGCCGGACCCTGTCGGCCGTGAGCAGGTTGAGGCGTCCGCACTCGTCGTCCGGACCGAACTCGCCCCAGTTGGAGCCGGGCGGGCGGTGCTTCCAGCGTCCCGTCACCGAAGGCCCGTCACGCTTTCGTTGCGGCGAGCGTTTTCGCCTCCCGCGCTTTGATCGCGTCGTAGCGCGCGATCAGCTTCTGCGCCCGCACGATGACCGGGATGTCGATCATCTTGCCGTCGAGCGACCACGAGCCGCGGCCCGCGGCGGCGGCTTCCGCGTCGAGCTTGATGAGCTTGCGCGCGTACTCCACTTCCTCGGCGGTCGGGGTGTATTCCTCGTTGACGATGGTGACCTGCCCGGGATGGATGCAGCCCGCGCCCATGAAGCCGAAATCGCGCGAGCGGCGCACCATCTTGCGGAATTTCTCCCAGTCACCGAAGCCCGCCACGCTGTCGATGAAGCCGAGCGGCATGATGCCGGCCGCGTTGGCGGCAATGATCATGTGCTGCTTGGGATAGAACAGCGCTTCGCCGGTGGGCTGCATGTTGCAGTTCAGCGCGAAATCCTCGCCGCCGATGTTGCAGGCGACGACGCGGTCGCAGGATTGCGTGATTTCCTGGAAGCGGAAGAACGCATCGGGCGTCTCGATCATGGTGATGAACTTGGTGTGGCCGACGGGCATGCCGCGCTTCTCTTCCAGCTCCGTCACCAGCTCGTCGAGCAGCCGCACGTGCGAGGCGCTGTCCACCTTGGTGCAGGCGATGCCGTCCACGTCCGGACAGATCGAATGCTCGAGGTCGCGCACGGTCATGGACAGCGGGCGATTGATCCGCACCACCACGTCGGCACCCGCCTGCCGTACCCGGGCGGCGGCTTTCTCGACGAGCGTGCGCGCCTTGTCCTTCTCGGAGGGCGGCACGGCGTCCTCGAGGTCGAGCTGGATCACGTCGGCGCCGCGCGTGTGCGCCTTGTCCACGTACTTGTCCACATTGACGGGCACGTACATGAGCGAGCGCCAGACCGGCAGTTGCTTGGTTTTCATGCGTCATCCTTTGGGGTGGGGGCACCGCCTTCGCAGGCGATGCCCGCAGCCAGCAGTTCTTGATAGGCGGCATCGTCCACACCGACGCCGGCGAGCACGCTGCGGTTGTGTTCGCCGAGGCGCGGCGCCGGCGTGCGGATGGAGGCAGGGGTGCCGGAGAGGCGCGGCACGACATGGTGCATCGGGAACTGGCCCATGTCGGCGTCCGGATAGTCGGCGATCAGCTCGCGTTCCAGCACGTGCGGATCTTCGAGGATCTGCGCGATGTCGTAGATCGGGCCGATGGTCACGTCGGCCTTTTCGAAGTACGCGACGTTCTCCGCCTGCGTGCGCTCGGCGACGAAGGCGCCGATGATCGCGTCCAGCTCCTCGGCGTACTTCACGCGGTTGGCGTTGGTCTTGTAGCGCGGGTTGTCGATGAGGTCGGCGCGGCCGATGGAACTGAATACCCGCTCGGCCATTTTCTGGATGGAGGCCGACAGTCCGACGTAGAGGCCGTCCTTGCAGCGATAGGCGTTGCGCGGCGCCGCGTTCGTCGAGCGGCTGCCGGTCCGCGGCTTCACTTTGCCGGTCAGGCGGTGGTACGCGGCCTGCGGACCCAGCACGGCGAACAAAGGGTCGAGGAGCGGCAGATCGATCACCTGGCCCTTGCCGCCGTTCATTTCCACTTCGCGCAGGGCGACCAGCACGCCGCTCGCGCCGTACAGCCCGGCGATAGTGTCGGCCAGGTACATGGGCGGCAGCACTGGCTCGCGGTCTTCGAAGCCGTTGAGCGAGGCGAAACCGGACATGCCTTCGACCAGCGTGCCGAAGCCGGGCCGGCGACGGTAGGGGCCGGTCTGGCCCCAGCCGGAGATGCGCACGATGATGAGTTTCGGGTTCCTTGTGTGCAGGACGTCCGGCCCGAGGCCCATTTTCTCCAGCGTGTCGGGGCGGAAGCTCTCGATGAATACCTGCGCGGAGGGCACGAGCTTCAGCAGCAGTTCACGGGCCTCCGCTTTCCGCAGGTCGAGGCCTAAGCTCTGCTTGTTGCGGGCGTAGAGCTTCCAGTTGGTGTCGACGTCCTTGACCTTCCACGCGCGCAGCGTGTCGCCGGTTGGTGGCTCAACCTTGATCACTTCCGCGCCGAAGTCGGCGAGCACCTGCGTGACCTGGTTGCCGGCGACGAGCCGCGACAAATCGAGCACGCGCACGCCGTTCAGCGGGCCTTTGGCGCCGGGTTCGTAATCGCGTTTGGCAACCGCTCCCATCATTCCGCCTTGATGTTGGCTTCCCTGACGACCTTCACCCAGCGCGCGATCTCCGCCTTGAACATCGCGGTGAACGCTTCCGGGGTGGTCGGCGTTGGCTCGGCGCCGAAGTCCGCGAAGCGCTTCTTCATGTCGTCGGTGACGAGGATCCTGTTGATCTCGGCGTTCAGTCGTTCCACGATCGGCCGCGGCGTTTTCACCGGTGCGAAAAAGCCCCACCACAGCGAGACGTCGTAACCGGGCAGGCCGCTTTCCGCGATGGTCGGCAGGTCCGGCAGGAAGGCCGAGCGCTTGGCGGTACTCATGCCGATGGCGCGCAACCGGCTGCTCTTGATCTGCGCTTCCACGGAGGCCGCGCTGACCAGCAGGACCTGCACCTGCCCGGCCATGAGATCGACGAGCGCGGGCGCCATACCCTTGTGCGGCACGTGCACCATGCTGATCTTCGCCATCGAGGCGAACACTTCGGTGCCCATGTGGTTGATGCCGCCGACGCCCGACGAGGTGTAGTTCAACTGGCCGGGTTTCGCACGCGCGATGGCGATCAGTTCCCGGGCGTTCTTCGCCGGTACCGACGGATGCACCACCAGCACCAGCGGGCCGTTGCCGAGCAGCGCCACGCCGGTGACGTCGTTGACCGGATCGAAGGGCTGTTTCGGCTGCAGCGCGACGGTCGTGGTGTAGGTGCTGGAGGAAATGTAGATCGTCGAGCCGTCGGGCGCCGATTTCGCCATCAGATCCGCGGCGAGCATCTGGCTCGCGCCGGGGCGGTTGTCCACCAGCACCGGCTGGCCGAGGACTTCGGAGAGGCGCTGGCCGACGGCACGCGCGAGGATGTCGTTGCTGCCGCCCGGCGGCGAGCCGACCAGTACCCGGATCGGCTTGGCGGGCGCCCACTGTTGCGCGAGCGCGTGCGGTGCGGCGAGCGAGGCGAAGGCGACGAGCGGAACATAAAAAAAGCGCTGCATGGTGGTCCTCCGGGGGTACTGCGGGGCGCTCTGCGCCGGCGGGGGCCGCGCTATACTTCACGGCTCTTCGCTGGAGATTAACATGACCGACCTGTCCACCGGACCGGGTAACACCCCCGCCCTCACCTCCGCTGGCGCCCGCTTTCGCGCTGCCCTCGCCGCCGAAAAGCCGCTGCAGATCGTCGGCACCATCAACGCCTATCACGCACGGCTCGCCGAGCGCGAAGGCTACAAGGCGATCTATCTGTCCGGTGGCGGGGTCGCCGCCGGCTCGCTCGGCGTTCCCGACCTGGGCATTTCCAGCCTCGACGATGTGCTGACCGACATCCGCCGCATCACCGACACCTGCAGCCTGCCGCTCTTGGTGGACGTGGACACCGGCTTCGGTTCCAGCGCGTTGAACGTCGCGCGCACGGTGAAGTCGCTCATCAAGTTCGGCGCCGCCGGCATGCACATCGAGGACCAGGTCGGCGCCAAGCGCTGCGGCCACCGGCCGAACAAGGAACTGGTCTCCAAACAGGAGATGGTGGATCGCATCAAGGCCGCGATGGACGCCAAGACCGATCCGAACTTCGTGGTCATGGCGCGCACCGATGCGCTGGCCGTGGAAGGCTTCGACAAGGCGGTCGAGCGCGCGGTGGCCTGCGTGGAAGCCGGCGCCGACATGATCTTCCCCGAGGCGATCACCGAGCTCTCGATGTACAAGAAATTCGCCGACGCGGTGAAGGTGCCGATCCTCGCCAACATCACCGAGTTCGGCCAGACGCCGCTGTTCACCACCCAGGAGCTAGCCTCCGCGGACGTGGCCATGGCGCTCTATCCGCTGTCGGCGTTCCGTGCCATGAACGCCGCCGCGCTGAACGTGTTCCATGCGATCCGCCAGGACGGCACTCAGAAGAACGTGGTGAACACCATGCAGACCCGGGACCAGCTGTATGACTACCTGGGCTACCACCACTACGAGCAGAAGCTCGACGCGCTGTTCGCCCAGCACAAGAAGTAGGGCCGCCGGACGGCCGTCCCGGGGCCGCCCGGGCGGGCGTTGCCCCTGCCGGGGGGGCGGCCTAAAATGGCCGGAAAACAGCCCCTTACGGCTTTCCCGCCCCCATGCAGCTCTTCGCCTTCGGCATCAACCACCACACCGCGCCGCTCGATGTTCGCGAGCGCGTGGCGTTTCCGGCCGAGCGCATGAGCGACGCACTGCGCGATCTCGTGCAGCGGCATCCGGTGCAGGAAGCGGCGATCGTTTCCACCTGCAACCGCACCGAGGTCTACTGCACGACCGACACGCCGCGCCACGCCATCGAATGGCTGGCCGACTATCACCAGCTCAAGGCCGCGAATGTCGAGCCTTACCTCTACAAGCTCTCGCACGACCGCGCGGTGAAGCACGCCTTTCGCGTCGCCAGCGGCCTCGACTCCATGGTGCTGGGTGAGCCGCAGATCCTGGGCCAGTTGAAGGACGCGGTGCGCGCGGCGGAATCCGCCGGCACGCTGGGCCTGCTGCTGAACAAGCTGTTCCAGCGCACCTTCTCGGTGGCCAAGGCGGTGCGCACCGAGACCGACATCGGCGCCAGCACCTGGTCGATGGCCGCCGCCGCCGTGCGCATCGCCGAAAGCATTTATCCGAGTATCGACGCGCAGAACGTGCTGTTCATCGGCGCCGGCGAAATGATCGAGCTGACCGCGACCCACTTCGCGGCGCGGCGGCCGAAGCACATGGCCTTCGCCAACCGCACCGTTGAGCGCGCGCAGGTGCTGGCCGACCGCTTCGTCGGCCGTACGATCGCGTTGAATGACCTTGCGACGCAGCTGCCCCTGCACGACATCGTCGTCACCTGTACGGCGAGCCAGTTACCCATCATCGGCAAGGGCATGCTCGAAAGCGCGCTGCGCGCCCGCAAGCGCCGGCCGATCCTCGTCGTGGACCTTGCCGTGCCGCGCGACGTGGAAGCCGAAGTCGCGCAGATGGACGACGTGTTCCTCTACACCGTCGATGACCTCGGCCGCATCGCGCAGGAAGGCATGGAGAACCGCATCACCGCCGTGTCCCAGGCCGAGGCCATCATCGACACCCAGGTGGTCGATTTCATGCACTGGCTGGACAACCGCGCCATGGTGCCGGCGATCCGCGCCCTGCGCGACGACGCGGACCGGGCGCGCCGCCGTGCCGTCGAGCGTGCGCTCAAGCATCTCGCGCACGGCGGCTCTGCGGCCGAGGCAATCGAGCAGCTTTCCCATTCCCTCACCAACAAGCTCCTCCACGCCCCCACCCACGCCCTCTCGCAGGCCGGCGGCGATGACCACGAGCCGCTGCGCGCGCTGCTGTCCAAGCTCTACGACCTGCGCGACAAAGAATGAAGCCGAGCATGGCGGGCAAGCTCGAACAGCTCGCGGGGCGGCTCGAAGAGGTGACGCGCCTGCTGTCCGCCGAAAGCGCCACGGCGAACCTGGAGCAGTATCGCAAGCTGACGCGCGAGCACGCCGATCTGACGCCGGTGATCGCGCTCTACCGCGACTTCCGCGCCGCCGAGCTTGATGTGGGCGCCGCGCAGGAGATGGCCGCCGATCCCGCGATGAAAGCCTTTGCGGATGAGGAACTGAAGGAGGCGCGGGCCCGCATCGTGGTGCTGGAGGAGAAGCTGCGTCTCGAACTGCTGCCCAAGGATCCCAACGACGAGCGCAGCATCTTCCTCGAGATCCGCGCCGGCACCGGCGGCGACGAATCCACGCTGTTCGCTTCCGACCTGTTCCGCATGTACTCGCGCTACGCCGAGCGCCACCGCTGGTCGGTGGAGATCATGTCCGAGAGCGGCAGCGAGATGGGCGGCTACAAGGAAATCATCGCCAGAATCGACGGTCAGGGCGCGTATTCCAAACTCAAGTTCGAGTCCGGCGGACATCGCGTGCAGCGCGTGCCGCTGACGGAAACGCAGGGTCGCATCCACACCTCGGCCTGCACGGTGGCGGTGATGCCGGAGGCTGACGAAGTAGCCGATGTCGTGCTGAACCCGGCGGAGATGCGCATCGACACTTTCCGCGCGTCCGGCGCCGGCGGGCAGCACGTCAACAAGACCGATTCTGCGATCCGCATCACCCATCTGCCAACCGGCATCGTTGTCGAGTGCCAGGACGACCGCTCGCAGCACAAGAACAAGGCGCGCGCACTGTCGGTGCTGGCGGCACGCATCAAGGACCAGCAGTTGCGCGCGCAGCAGGCGAAGGAAGCCGCCACGCGCAAATCGCTGATCGGCAGTGGCGACCGTTCCGAGCGCATTCGCACCTATAACTTCCCGCAGGGCCGCGTGACCGACCATCGCATCGGCCTCACGCTGCACAAGATCGCCGCGATCATGGACGGCGACCTTGACGAACTGACGTCCGCGCTGATTGCCGAGCATCAGGCCGAACAGCTCGCGCAGCTGGCCGAAGAATCGCAGGCGGCCTGACCGTCCGGTGGCGCCGGTTGCTCGCATGCCCACACTGGACGACGTACTCAGGGAGAGCGGCCTGCCGCTGGCGGAAGCGCGGGCGCTCGCCGCCGTGGCGCTGGGCCTGACGCGCGCCCAGCTCATCACGCGAGGTCTCGAGGTCCCGGACGCGAAGAGGCTGGCGAAACTGACCGCGTTGTTCGCACGACGCGGGGCGGGCGAACCCGTGGCGTACCTCACCGGCGAACGCGAGTTCTACGGCCTGCCGTTCCGGGTCAGTCCCGCGGTGCTGATCCCGCGCCCGGAAACCGAACTGCTGGTGGATTTCGCGCTGGAGGTCGTGGGTCTCGCAGCCACGGCCCGCGTACTCGATCTCGGCACCGGCAGCGGATGCATTGCGATTGCCATCGCAAAGCAACGTCCGCAAGCACAGGTAACAGCCGTCGATCGCAGTGGCAAGGCGTTGGCGATGGCGCGCGTCAACGGACAGGCGCTGAGCGTGGCCAACGTGCGGTTTGTGGAGGGTGACTGGTTCGCTGCGTCCGAAGGCGAGGCACGCTACGGTCTAATCGTGGCCAACCCCCCGTACGTGGCCGCAGGTGATCCGCATCTGGCGCAGGGCGATCTGCGCTTCGAACCGGCGGCAGCGCTGGCCTCGGGGGCGGAGGGTCTCGATGCCATCCGTACCATCGTGGCGGCGGCGCCGGCGCATCTCGAAGCCGGTGGTTGGCTGGCTTTCGAACATGGCTACGACCAGGCGGAGGTTTGCCGTGAACTGCTGGCGCGGGCCGGGTTCAAAGCCGTGTTCTCGCGCCGCGATCTGGCCGGAATTGAGCGACTGTCGGGCGGGCGATATTCTTGACGCTATCGGTGGCCAGCCATTAAACTATGTCCGATGGATTTACTCAGGTATTAGTGTTTTGGCTGATTTACAGTCTCGTAAAGTCTCGATCTGGAGAACGCAAGCATGAGCACTCAGGACGTCATCAAGCAGCAGGTCAGTGGTCACAAGGTCGTGCTGTACATGAAAGGTTCGCCGGATTTCCCGCAATGCGGTTTCTCGGCGAATGCGGTCAGTATCCTGCGCACGTGTGGCGTGAACGATCCGTTCACCGTCAATGTGCTGGAGAATCCGGATATCCGGCAGGGCATCAAGGAATACGCGAACTGGCCGACGATCCCGCAGCTCTACGTGGATGGCGAATTCGTCGGCGGCTCGGACATCATCACCGAGATGCACCAGAGCGGCGAACTGCAGAAGCTGCTGAAGTAATCCGGCGCCTACGCGCTGAAAAAAACTCCGCCTCGGGCGGAGTTTTTTTCGTGCGCAGGGCTACTGGACGATCTTCGTGCCGGCGAACACGCCCTGCCACTTGTCCAGATCGCTACGGATGAGTTTGGCGAACGCCTCCGGCGTGGACGGCGCCGCGTTCAGCCCCTGGGCTTCGAGCGGCTTGTTTACCTCGGCGTCGGCGAGTGCCGCGACCATCTCGCGGTTCAGCCGCGCCACCAGGGCCGGCGACGTGCGCGCGGGCGCCAGCAGGCCGTACCAGAAGGTCGCGTCGTAGCCCGTTACACCGGCTTCCGCGAACGATGGCACGTTCGGCAGGGTAGGGTCGCGTTTCAGGCTGGTGACGGCGATCGACTTGATGCGGGTGCCGCCGAAACTCTTGATCGTCGTCACCGTCACGAAGGCGAGCTGGACTTCGCCGCCGATCAGGTTGGTGACCATTTCGCCGCCGCCCTTGTAGGGCACATGCACGATGTCGATCTTCGCAAGCTTGCGGAGCAGTTCGCCACCAAGGTGGCCCGCCGAACCGTTGCCCGGCGAGGCGTAGTTGAGCTGGCCGGGTTTTGCGCGTGCGAGCGCCAGCAGTTCGGGCACCGTCTGTGCGGGCAACGAGGGCGTGGCCACGAGGACGTTGCAGAAGGTGACGGCGATGCCGATCGGGGAAAAATCCTTGACGGGATCGTACGTGAGCTTGGTGCCCATGGCCGGGCTGATCGTCAGCGGCCCGACGCTACCCCAGAACAGTGTGTAGCCATCCGGCGCAGCCTTGGCGACCGTGTCGGCCGCGATGTTGCCACCGGCGCCCGCGCGATTCTCGATAACGAAGTTGACGCGCAGGCTTTCGCCCATGCGGCGGGCGATGGCGCGGGCCGAAGTATCCGATGAACCACCGGGCGCGAAGCCCACCGCCAGCCGGATAGGCTTGGTGGGGTAGTCATCGGCGGCAAAAGCATCGAGCGTGGGCGCCAGCAGGGCGGGCAGCGCCATCACGAGTGGGCGGCATAATTTCATCGGTTCGTTTCCTTCAGAAAATCGAGAAGATGGCCGGCGACCGTCGCCGGGGATTCGAGCAATACACTGTGCTTGAGGCCGGGCAGCACGATCAGGCGCGCGTCTGGCATGCGCCCGGCCATCGCCGCGGACATGCGCGGCGTGGAGCCGCCGTCGAGTTCGCCGGTCATCACCAGCGTACGGTGCGGAATGCGGTGCAATTCGTCGATCATGTCGCTGTCCGCCAGCGCGCGGTAAGCCGCCGCGTAGCAGTGCGGGTCGTTCGCCAGGCTCGCGCGCTTGCGCTGTGCCACGATCTCCGGGTGCGCGGCCTGGAAGGCGGCGGTGAACCAGCGGTCCACGGCGGCAGCAAGATGCCCCGTGGCGCCCTGCGTGGCCAGTGTGTCCGCCCGGGCGCGCGCCTTCGCACTTTCCTCCGGCGTGCGCGCGCCGATGGCGCTGATCAGTGCGAGGCGTGCCACCCGGAAGGGATATTCAAGCGCCAGCGCCTGCGCGATCAGTCCGCCCAGCGAGAAACCCGCCACGTCGGTGCTGGCGAGGCCCAGGTGATCGAGCAGCGCGATGTGGTCATCGACGAAATCCCGCAGCGCATACGGTCCGGGCAGCTTCGCCGACGCGCCGTGTCCGCGCAGGTCATAGCGGATCAATCGGTAGTGCGGTCGCAGTCGCTCGACGAGGAAATCCCAGCTGTCGAGCGCGCCGCCGACGCCGTGGATCAACACCAGCGGCGGTCCTGCGCCGTCGATCACATGATGCGGAATGAAGCGGTTCATGGCGATGCGGTTGCTGCCCGCCGCCGGGGCGCGGCACGCTGCGGTGGCGTTTCAGGCACCCCGTGCCAGCCGGCGCACCGCGTGGCTGACCGCGATGCGGCCGTCCCGGGCGTAGGCCTCGTGGTTTTCCTCGATCTCGTCGAGCGGATACACGTAATTGACCATCAGGCCTGCCGCGCGCGCCAGGCCACGCTGGCTGGTGTCCGCCAGCGCATGGATGCGCTCGAGCCGCGCGCCGTTGCCGAGATGAAAGCGGGCGACCGGATCAAGCGGGCGCTCGTCCTGCTTTTCAGTGAGCAGGTAGCGCGCGGCCAATGCCGGCAGCACCGGCGCGAGCGCAGCGGCTGCTTCCGGGCGCGCGGGCCAGTTATCCTCATCGAGCAGCGCGCCGAGCGCGGCCGCCGGGTCGCCCTTGCGGGCTGCCGCGCAGATGGCATCGGCGGCCGTGGCGGGGACCAGCGAAGGATCGCGGGCGGCGATGCGTGGGTCGAGCCAGCGGCGGAAATCGGGCAGCGGCGAGAGCGTGACGAAGGTGGCGAGTTTCGGCAGCTCCGTCCGCAGTTGCTCCACCACGCGCTTGATCAGGAAGCCGCCGAAACTCACGCCGCGCAGGCCCTTCTGGGTGTTCGAGATCGAATAGAACACCGCCACTTCCGCGCGCGCCGGATCGCCGGCGGCCCTGGCTTCGTCGAGCAGGTCCCGGACGTTCGCGGCCATCCCCCGGGTCAGCGCGACCTCAACGAACACCAGCGGCTCGTCGGGCATGCGCGGGTGAAAGAACGCGTAGCAGCGGCGGTCGGAGTCCAGCCGGTGGCGCAGGTCGGTCCACGAGCGGATTTCGTGCACGGCTTCGTAGTTGATGAGCTTTTCGAGCAGCGAGGCCGGCGAGTTCCAGGTAATCCGTTCGAGGCGCAGGAAGCCGACGTCAAACCAGCGCGCGAAGAGGCCGCGCAACTCGTCATCGAGGGGCGCCAGTCCCGGATGTTGCGCGACCAGCCGCAGCAGGTCGGTGCGCATGTCGACGAGGAACTTCACGCCGTCGGGCAAGGAATTGAAGTGCGTGAAGATGCGGCTGCTGGGGGCCGCCAGCGCGCGGCGCAGCGCGAGGGCCGCGGCGCGCGAGGCGCGCGGATCCGCTGCGGCATGGTACTGCGCGATCGCCTGCTCGACGGTCGCGCCGTCGGGCCCGTAGCGGTCCAGCAGGAGCTCGAAGAACGCGTGCTTGCCGGGGTCGGCCAGCGTGGCGTAGATGGCCGTGACCTCCGCCGCTCGGTCGCGCGCGGAAATCTCGCCGCCGACGCCGCGCGCGCTGTCGTCGAGGATTTGGCGCAACTGCAACGCGGTGCGCGCCGATAGCGGACGGGTTTCCTCGAAGGGGTTCTTGAGCCGCTTCCACAGCGAACGCAGGCCGAAGCCGCTGCGCGGTTCGGCGGGGGCTGCGCCGTTGTCTACGGCGCTGTCGTCAGCAGGACGGTCGGTTTGCATGGGGTGAAGGACAGAAAAGACAGGCTTTAGGCTACCATCCACCGTAAATCAAAAGCAGCGTCCATGCCAAGGGCAGAGCGTCGGATTGTCGCAATATCAAGGATGGATTCAATGCGTAAGCCACAAGCGCGACACCCGTGGGCTCGTTTTCTCGCGCTCGCCGCATTTGCCGTCGCCGTGGGCGCGGGCGCCGCGGAGCCGTCGGCGGATTCGGCCGCAAGCTTTCCGAACCGCCCGATCCGCATCCTGGTGCCGTTCTCGGCCGGCAGTGCCTCTGACATTTTCGCCCGCACTGTCGGCGCACGCATGACCGAGGCCTGGGGCCAGCAGGTGGTGGTGGACAACCGGCCGAGCGCCGGCGGCGTGATCGCCACTGAAATGGTGGCGCGGGCGACGCCGGACGGTTACACCCTGCTCGTGGTGTCGGCCGGGCACGCGGTGAGCGCGGCGCTCTACCCCAACCTGCCCTACGATCCGGTCAAGGATTTCGCCGGCGTGTCCAACCTCGCCAACGTGCCGAGCATCCTGGTGGTGGCGCCCAACCGCGGCATCCGCAACGTGAAAGACCTGATCGCGGCGGCCAAGGCGAAGCCGGGCGAACTCGCCTACGCCTCGCCCGGCATCGGCAGCGCGAACCATCTGGCCTCGGAGTATTTCCGCAACCTCGCGGGCGTGCAGATCACGCACGTGCCGTACAAGGGCATTCCGGAAGGCCTGACCGCGGTGATTGGCGGGCAGGTCACGTTTTTCCTTGCGCCCGCGGTGAACGCGTTGCCGCTCGTCAAGGACGGCAAGCTGCTTGCGATCGCGACGTCCACCGGCAAGCGTGCCGCCGTGCTGCCGGACGTGCCGACGCTGGCCGAGGCCGGCGTGCCCGGGTATGTGTTCGATCCTTGGTTCGCGATGCTGGCGCCGGCGGAGACGCCACGTCTCATCATCAACAAGCTCAACGGGGTGGTGGTGCGGGCGCTGTCGTTGCCGCAGGTCAAGGAACGGCTGCTGGCGGCCGGTGCGGAGGCGGCGCCGACCTCTCCGGAAGCGCTCGACCAGCATATCCGCGCCGAAGTCACGAAATTCAAAAAAATCGTGCAGGACGCCGGCATCAAGCCGGAGTGAGGCAACGCGTTACGTGTTGAACACGCGCCAGCCGTACTGCGCGAGCAGCGCCAGCGCCACGAACAGCAGAAACCGCTTGACCCAGATCCGGTAGGTCTGCGCGTCCAGCCGGTCGCGCAGGCGCACGCCGGCCAGCGCGGTCGCCACCGCCACCGCCACCAGCGGCAGGGTCGCAAGCCATTGCGCGGCGCCGACCATCCCGCTGCCAGCGAGGACCCCGAACTGCGTCAGTTTGCCGACGACGAAGCACAGGTTGAGCCCCTGCACGAAGGCCGCGGGCGTGAGCCCCAGCGCGGAGTAGTACATGACCAACGGCGCGGCCGCGACGTTGGCGGTCGCTTCGCAGGCGCCGCCGACGACGGAGGCGGTGAGGCCGAAGGCCATCGGATGCCGGCGCACCGCCGGCGATTCGCCAAAGCCCATCTTGTCGAGCGCGAGCCACAGCAGGATGACCAGCGCGAGCACCAGCGCGTAAGGGGCGTCAGGCGCCGCGACGAAAATGAAGCCGCCGATCAGCGCGCCCACCAGCATGCCGAGCGGCATGAACCAAAAGCGCCGGAACAGCTCGCGCAGCGGCGGTCCGAGGATGACGTTGAGAATGACCGCGGCAAGGCAGGGCAGCAGGATCAGCACGATCGCCTTGGGCATGCCCAGCCACATGGCGAGCAACGGCGTGGCGATGGTGGGAAAGCCCAGCCCCAGTGCGCCCTGCATGAAGCCGGCTGCGGCGATCACCAGGCCGATCGCCAGCCACCCCAGCAGGGTGAGGTCGTCGAAGCCGGCGATCAACGCGGCGATCCGTAGTGCTGCACCGGGCGATTGTAATCGGCCCGCGCCAGCGTTCTCGGCTGGACAGCGGGGTGTATGCACCGCAATACTCGGCACATGAGTCTTGCGCCCAGGCTATCCACCGCCGCATGAATGCCGGGACCTACGACTACGTGATCGTCGGCGCCGGTTCCGCCGGCTGCGTGCTGGCCAACCGGCTGACGGCCGATGGCCGCCATTCCGTGCTGCTGCTGGAAGCCGGGCCCGCGGATCGCAATCTGTGGCTCCACCTCCCGATCGGCTACGCAAAGACGATGTTCCATCCGGTCTACAACTGGATGTACTCCACCGAGCCCGAGCCGCGGATGAACGACCGCAAGATCTACTGGCCCCGCGGGCGCGGCCTGGGCGGCTCGTCCTCCATCAACGGACTCATCTACGTACGCGGCCAGCGCGAGGACTACGACCATTGGGCGGCGCTCGGCAACGCCGGCTGGGGCTTTGACGACCTCCTGCCCTACTTCATCCGCAGTGAGGGCAACTCGCGCGGCGCCAGCGAATACCACGGCGGAGACGGTCCGCTCGCGTGCTCCGACATTGGCGAGACGCATCCGCTGATGGAGGCGATCATCGCCGCCGGGGGCGAACTGGGCGTGCGACGCAACGACGACTTCAACGGCGCGCGGCAGGAAGGCGTCGGCTATTACCAGTTGTTCACGCGCGACGGCTGGCGCTGTTCGACCGCGACCGGGTACCTGAAGCCCGTGCGCGGCCGCGCCAACCTGCGTGTCGAGACGGGGGCCCAGGCGACCGAGGTGCTGATGGAAGGCGCGCGCGCGGCCGGCGTACGCTACCGGCAGCACGGCGTGCTGCAGGAAGCCCGCGCGGCGCGCGAAGTGATCCTCGCGGCAGGCGCGGTACAGACCCCGCAACTGCTGCAGTTGTCCGGCATCGGGCCGTCCGCGCTGCTCGCGGCGCACGGCATCCCCGTGCGCCATCACCTGCCGGGGGTCGGCGAGAATCTGCAGGACCACCTGCAGGCGCGGGTCATGTTCAAGGTCACGCAGCCGATCACCACCAATGACGCGCTGCGCAGCCCGTGGGGGCGCTTCATAATGGGCTGGAAATGGCTCACGCAGCGCACGGGCCCGCTGGCCATCGGCATCAACCACGGCGGCATGTTCGCGCGCGCGCTGCCGGCGGCGGCGACCCCTGACATCCAGTTTCACTTCGCCGCCGTGTCGGCGGAAATGGCGGGCGGGAAAACGCACCCCTGGTCCGGCTGCACCTTTTCCGTCTGCCAGTTGCGGCCGACCTCGCGCGGCACGGTGCGCATCCAGTCGCCCGATCCGCTGGCCGCGCCGGCGCTGCAGGCGAACTACCTGTCCACGGAGCTGGACTGCAAAACCATGATCGAGGGCGTTCGCTTTGCGCGCAAGCTCGCGCGCACGCCCGCGCTGGCGCCTTTGATCGGCGAGGAGTACCGCCCGGGTGCTGCCGCGCAAAGCGACGATGAGGTGCTCGAGTTCGTGCGCAACTACGGGGCCACGATCTTCCACCCGGTCGGCACCTGCAGGATGGGCGCCGATCCGCAGGCGGTGGTGGACGATCGCCTGCGTGTGCACGGCATCGGTGCGCTGCGCGTGGTGGATGCCTCGATCATGCCCACGCTCGTGTCGGGCAATACCAACGCACCGGTCGTGATGATCGCGGAAAAAGCCGCCGACCTGATCCTTGCCGACGCACGCTGAGGCCGGCAGCGCGCAGGGTGCATGCTATGATGATTTCATAGGGGACATTGCGGCGTTCGGCACCGTGCGGCGCGAGGTCGGGTGGGTAACTTCACGGGGAGACAATGATGGCCGACATGAATCCGATGAATCCGTACAAGGCGCCGGAGGCGCCGGTATCCGATGTATCCGGCATTGGTGGTGACGACAGCGGCGAGGCGGTGGCCGTGCCGGCCGGCGACGGCTGGCAGTGGCTCGCCGACGGCTTCACGCTGTTCAAGCAGCAGCCCGGCCTGTGGATCGGCATCATCATCGTCTGGGCCATAATCTTTATCGCGCTCAACCTCATCCCGCTGATCGGCGGCATCGCGACTACCCTGCTGACGCCGGTGTTCCTGGGCGGCCTGATGCTCGGCTGCCGCGCGCTCGACAGCGAAGAGGCGTTCACCTTCAACCATCTGTTCGCGGGCTTCAGCACCAACACCGGCAACCTTGCGGTCGTCGGGGTGCTGCAACTGGTGGCGCTCATCGCAGTGCTGATCGTGGCGGCGCTGGTTGCGCTGTTGTTCGGGTTGATGCCTGCGCTGATGTCGGGTGACAGTTCCGCGCTGCTGCGCGCCGGTCCCGGCCTCATCATCGCGGTCTTGCTGGCGGTCGGCCTCATGGTGCCGGTCTACATGGCGCTCTGGTTCGCGCCCGCGCTGGTGGTGTTCCGCAACCACACCGCCACCGAGGCGATGAAGGTAAGCTTCGGGGCCTGCCTGAAGAACATCATTCCCTTCCTGCTGTACGGCATCATCGTCTTTGTGCTGGCCATTCTCGCCTCGATCCCGTTCATGCTCGGCTGGCTGGTGCTGGCACCCGTGGTCATCGCGTCGATCTACGCGAGCTACAAGGGCATCTTCCAGGGGTGAGTGCCGCGCGTCCGCGGCCATGATGCTCGATACCGTCCGCTCGGTCGCGACGCCGGAGGGTATCGAGCTCGAACTGCGGCTGGCCGGGCCCGCTGCGCGGGCGGTCGCATGGTCCCTGGATTTTCTTGTGCGGATCGCGCTGTATCTCACCGGCATGGCCATACTGGTACCGCTGGGCCAGCTGGGCCTGGGTCTCGGCCTTATCCTGGTGTTCGTGCTCGAATGGCTGTTTCCCGCGGCCTTCGAGGCGCTGTGGAACGGCCAGACGCCCGGCAAGCGTGTGATGAAGATCGCCGTGCTGCGCGATGACGGCACGCCGATCGGCTGGCACGAAGCGCTGGTACGCAACTTCCTGCGCGCGGTCGACTTTCTGCCTTTTCTCTACGGCATCGGCCTCATCGCCATGCTGATCAACCGCGATTTCAAGCGCCTCGGCGACCTTGTCGCCGGCACCGTCGTCGTCTATCGCGATGACGCACGCCTGCAGACGGCGATTCCCGCCGCACCCCCGCTGGCGCCGCGCGTACCGCTTGCGCTCGCGGAGCAGCGTGCGGTGTTGGCCTTCGCCGGACGCGTGCCGGCGCTGACACCCGAGCGCGCCGCCGAGCTCGCGGAGATTCCGGCGCGGCTGACGGGCGGCACGCAGGGACCGGCCGCCGTCGAGCGCCTCCTGCGCATCGCCAACTTCCTGATCGGCAGGTCCGGCGCGTGAAGCAGGAGGACTTCGAGCGCGCCCACGGGCCGCTGTGGAGTGCGTTCGAAGCGTGGCTGGCACAGGACGCGCGCGGCGCCCGCAAGGGGCTCGCCCCGCCGGATGCCCTGACAGACGCGGCGGTGCCGCAGCGCTACCGGGTGCTCTGCCAGCACCTCGCGCTCGCCCGCGACCGCGGCTACAGCGCCGATCTCGTCGAACGCCTGAACCAGCTCGCGCTCGCCGGGCACCGCCTGCTCTACGGCACGCGCGTGGAGCCGGGCAACCGCATGCTCGATTTCATCGCCGGCGGCTTCCCGCGCGCGGTGCGCGCGGAGGGTCGTTTCGTTGCCGCCGCCTGCGCGTTGCTGTTCGGACCCTTTCTCGTGCTGCTGGTGGCGCTGGGACCGTTTCCCGATCTCGTGTACTACTTCGTTCCGCCGGCGGAGGTGGCCCAGTTCGAGGAAATGTACAGCCCGACCGCCGAGCACCTCGGCCGCACGCGCGCGGCCGACTCCGCGTTCCAGATGTTCGGCCATTACATCTGGAACAACGTGCGGATCGCCTTCCAGACCTTCGCGGGGGGGCTCGTCTTCGGGATCGGCGCGGTGGTCGCTCTGGTGTTCAACGGGATCGTGCTCGGCGCGGTCGCCGGCCACCTGACGCACACGGGTTATGCGATGACTTTCTGGTCCTTCGTTTCCGGGCACAGCGCATTCGAGCTGACCGCCATCGCGCTGTCGGGCGCGGCGGGCCTGCGCCTGGGCGCGGCGCTGGTGGCGCCGGGGCGCCTGTCGCGCAAGGCCGCGCTGGTGGCGGCCGCTGCGCGTGCCGGCCCGGTGGTCTACGGCGCCGGGGGCATGCTGGTGCTCGCAGCGGTGATCGAGGCCTTTTGGTCGTCGGTCACCACGCTGGCCCCTGAGATCAAATGGGGGGTGGGCATTGCGCTGTGGATGCTGACGCTCGCCTACTTCACCTTCACGGGACGCGGCCGTGGAGCTTGAACGCCTCGCCCTGCACCTGCGTCCACGCAACGCGTGGGAGGCGATGGACCTGGGTGCTGCGATGCTGCGCGTCTGGTGGCGGCCGGTGTTCGGCGCCTGGCTTGCCGTGTACGTGCCGGCAGCGGTACTCCTGCACGCAGTGCTCTACGCGCATCCCACCCTCACGATGCTCGTGCTGTGGTGGCTGAAACCCGCGTTCGACCGCATCGTGCTGCACGTGATGGGGGGCGCCGTGTTCGGCGCGCCACCGGCGGTGCGCGAAACCCTGCGCGGCTATTTCGGGTACGCCCGCCGCGGTCTGCTGGCGTCACTCACGGTCTACCGCTTCGATCTTGCCCGCTCGTTCAACCTGCCGGTCTGGCAGCTTGAAGGGCTCAGTGGTGGCGCGGCGCGGCAGCGCGCACGGACACTGCACCGCCGCGCCCGCGGGCACGCCGTGTGGCTGACCCTGATTTGCCTGCACTTCGAACTCGTGTTGTTTCTGTCCCTGATCGGCCTGCTGGGGATGGTGACCCCGGTGCATGCGAGCGAGGAGTGGGGCTGGGCAGCCTTCTTCCTCGGTCGTGACGATCTGCCGCTGTGGCGTGTGGCGGTCGAACACGGCTGCTACCTGCTGGCCGTGAGCGTGATCGAGCCGCTGTATGTTGCTTCCGGGTTCGCGCTGTATATCAACCGCCGCACGCAGCTCGAGGCCTGGGACGTGGAGCTGCAACTGCGCCGGCTGGCGGCCGCTCCCGGCACCGGTGCTCCGGGAACCCGTACCGGTGCGCCGCTGCGGCACGCGGCGGCGGTCGCCGCGCTGGCGTTGGTTTTCGCGTGGAGCGCGGCGCCCTTGCCCGCACCAGCCGCGGAACCGTCGACGCCGGCGCGCGAGGCCGCGCGCGAAGTGCTGAAGGACCCCGCGTTCGAGCAATGGAAAGACAGCAAGGGATGGCGCTACGTCGGTCCCGGCTGGAGCGGCGATGACGCCCAGCGCAATCCGCGCAAGGACGGCGGCATGGATTGGTCGCGGCTCATCGTCGCGATCGCCGAGATCGTGCGCATCCTGGCCTGGGGCGCGGCGGCCGCGGCCATCGTGTGGCTGGCCTGGATCGTGGTGCGCTACGCGGGCCGGTGGCGGCGCGGCGCCGATGGCGACTACCGTCCGCCGGACGCGCTGTTCGGGCTCGACCTGCGCCCCGAGTCTCTTCCGGACGACGTCGCCGGCGTGGCTGCCGCACTAACGCGCGAGGGCCGGCTGCGCGAGGCGCTCGCGCTGCTCTACCGCGGCGCGCTGGTGAAGCTCGTGCACGTGCGCCACGTCGAGATCGCGGTGTCGGACACCGAAGGCGATTGCGTGCGCCGCGTGACCGCCGCCACGCCTAGCGCTACCGCGCAGTACTTCGCGCGGCTGGTGGGCGCGTGGCAGGGCGCGGCGTACGCGGGGCGGTTCCCGCTGGCGACGGAAGCCGAACAGCTGGCGCAGGAATGGGCCGTGGTGTTTGCTGCCGCGCCCGCGACGGCTACACCGGAGTCGCAGGCATGACGCGCAACCGCCTGCTGTCGCTGCTGCTGCTCATCGTTATCGCAGGCGGTGCGTACTGGTTCTTCACGCGTTTCGAGCGCGTCACCGACCGCGAGTTCACCGGCTTCCAGGGCGAGGCGCAGGAAAATCCGTTGCTCGCGGCCGGCCGCG
>CAZXNF010000016.1:0-18593 GCA_964641785.1 uncultured Streptomycetaceae bacterium
ACCCCAAGCTCATCATCGCGGACGAGCCCACCACCGCGCTCGACGTGACGATCCAGGCGCAGATCCTGCAGCTCATGAAGGACCTGTCGCGGGACCTGGGCATCGCGATGGTCATCATCACGCACAACCTCGGCATCGTCGCCCGCTACGCCGACCGCGTGAACGTGATGTATGCGGCACGCATTATCGAACAGGCGACAGCGGCGGAACTCTTCGCGCGACCGCTGCATCCGTACACGGCGGGCCTGCTGCGTTCCGTGCCGCGGATTGACCGGCCGCGCGGACTGAAGCTCGAAACCATCGAGGGCACCCCGCCCAATCTGCTCGCGCCGCCGCCGGGCTGCCGCTTCGCGCCGCGCTGCCTTGCGCGCCTGGATGCCTGTACCGCGGACACGCCGCCGCTCGTGGAGGCCGCGCCGGATCACCATTCCGCCTGCCTGCGTGCGCCGGAGATGGTGCAGGGCGCGGCGATCGGCCTGCAAGGCCGCTCGGCGGACGCACCGCACGTGAAGACCATCGATCGTACCGCACCCGTCATGCGGCTGCATGAACTGCGCACGTACTTCGAGGTGGCCACCGGATTGCGCATGCTGCGCGGAGCGCACGCCGAAGTGCGCGCGGTCGACGGACTCTCGATCGAACTTTATCCGGGCGAGACCGTCGGGCTGGTCGGCGAGTCCGGTTGCGGCAAGACCACGGTGGGCCGTACCCTGCTGCGGCTGGAAGAGGCCACCTCCGGCGAGATCGTCTTCGACGGCCGCAATGTGAACCGCATCAGGGGCGCGCCGCTCAAGGCATACCGCCGTGCCGTGCAGGTGATCTTTCAGGACCCGTACAGTTCGCTCAATCCGCGCATGACCATCGGCGAGATTATTGCCGAACCGATGCGCGTCTATCACCTGCAGCCGGACCGCCGTGCCGCGCGCCACCGCGTCGGCGAACTGCTGGAGAAAGTCGGCCTGTTCGATTACATGGCCGATCGCTACCCGCACGAGCTGTCCGGCGGCCAGCGCCAGCGTGTCGGCATCGCGCGGGCGCTGGCCATGGAGCCGCGCTTCATCGTATGCGACGAGCCGGTGTCCGCGCTCGACGTGTCGATCCAGGCCCAGATCATCAATCTCCTGGAAGACCTCCAGCAGCAACTGGGACTGACTTACCTGTTCATCGCGCACGATCTCGCCGTGGTGCGCCACATCTCGGACCGTGTGGTCGTGATGTATCTCGGCAAGGTCATGGAAGTTGCCGACCGCGACGCGTTGTATGAGAATCCGCGCCACCCGTATACCCGCGCGCTGCTCGATGCGGTGCCGGTGCCGGACCCGGTGCTGGAGGCCGCGCGCGAGCATCGTGTGCTGGGCGGCGAGGTGCCGAGTCCGCTGGCTCCGCCGGCGGGTTGCGTGTTCCATACCCGCTGCCCGTTGGCTTCCGAGGAATGCCGGCGCATCATCCCGGAGCTGCGCGAAGTGGGTGCGGGGCATCGCGCCGCGTGCCTGAAGGTGTGACGCTGGACCGGTTTTGCACGCATGGACGAAAACAATGAAGGAGGAGTCATGAAACGTTACTGGATCGGAATGACCTCGGTTGCACTTGCCTTCAATCTTTGTATCGGGACGGGGGCAGCGTTTGCCCAGACGACCCAGACGCCCACCCCGGGCGGCCTGCTCAAGTTCGCGGTCGGCGCGGAGCCGCCGAACTACGATTGCCACGCGCAGTCGTCGTTTGCGTTCATCCACCCGGTGCGCCCGCATTATTCAACGCTGCTCAAGTTCGACACGCCGAAGTATCCGTCGGTGAAGGGCGACCTCGCCGAATCGTGGACGGTGTCCAAGGACGGGCTGACCTACACCTTCAAGCTGAAGAAGGGCGTCAAGTTTCACGACGGTTCCAACTTCACCGCTGAGGACATCAAGGCGACCTACGACCGCATCCGCAAGCCGCCGCCGGGTGTGAAGTCGCTGCGCGAGGAGGGCTACGCCGACATCACCTCGATCGAAACGCCGGATCCGCTGACGGTCGTGTTCAAGCTGAAAAAGCCCAACGCCTCGATGCTCGCGAACTTCGCGAGCCCCTGGGACTGCGTTTACAGCGCGGCGAAGCTGAAGCAGGACCCGCGCTGGCCCGAGCGCAACGTCATGGGCACCGGGCCCTTCACTTTCGTCGAGCACGTCGCCGGCTCGCACTGGACCGGCAAGCGCTTCGACGGCTATTTCGAGAAGGGCCGGCCTTACCTCAACGGTTTCATGGCGCTCTTCACGCAAGGCGCGCCGATGGTCAACGCGCTGTCGGCGGGTGAAGTGCTCGCGGAATTCCGCGGTCATTCGCCGGCGGATCGCGACCGCATCGTCAAGACCCTGGGCGACAAGGCGGTGGTGATGGAGTCGCCATGGGTGTGCAGCCTGGTGGTGACGTTCAACACCAGGAAGAAGCCGTTCGACGACCAGCGCGTGCGCAAGGCGCTGTCGCTCGGCATCGACCGCTGGGCCGGCGCCGAGGCGCTGTCCAAGGTGGCGCTGGTGCGTCACGTCGGCGGCTTGCTGCGGCCGGGCTACGAATACGCCCTGCCGGAAGCCGAACTCGTCAAGCTGCCGGGCTTTGCGAAGGACATCAACGCGTCGCGGGCGGAAGCGAAGAAGCTGCTGGCCGATGCCGGCGCGTCCAACCTGACCTTCACGCTGACCAACCGCAACGTGGCGATGCCGTACACGCCGGTCGGTGTGTTCCTGATCGACCAGTGGCGGCAGCTCGGCGTCAACGTCAAACACGAGCAGCTCGAAACGCGCCTGTATCTTGCCGCGCAGCAGCGCGACAACCCGACCTTCGACGCCGCGCTCGACTTCAATTGCGACTACATGGACGAGCCCAACCTGCAGTTGCAGAAGTTTCTGTCGTCCGACAAGTCGGCCATCAACTACGCGGGCCAGACCGACCGCGTGCTGGACGAGCTCTATGACAAGCAATCGGGGGAGCTCGACAAGAAGAAGCGCACCGCGCTGCTCCGCGAGTTCGAGAAACGCGCGCTGGAACAGGCTTACACCATCCCCACCATCTGGTGGCACCGCATCATCGTGCTCAACAAGAAGTTGAAAGGGTGGAACATGACGCCTTCGCACTACGTGGGGCAGGACCTGACGGACGTCTGGCTGGACCAGTAATCGGCGAGGACTGAGGCGGGAGGGGTGGGGCGATCGAAACCACCTTTACCCCTCACGCCTGACGCCTCACGCAACCTATGCTGCGCTATATCGTAAACCGGCTGCTGCTGATGATCCCGACGCTGATCGGCGTCGCGCTGCTGGTGTTCTTCATGCTGCGAGCGATGCCGGGCGATCCGGTGCAGGTCATGTTCGACGGCGCCAATGTTTCCAGGGAGGTCGTTGAAGCCGAGCGGGCGCGGCTGGGGCTGGATCAGCCGGTGACGGTGCAATTCGTGAAGTGGTTTGGCGGCATCCTGCAGGGGGATTTCGGCTACTCGATGTGGACGGGGAAGCCGGTGACCTACGAGATCGGCATCCGGCTCGAGCTGTCGTTGCAGGTCGCGGTCATGGCGACGATCCTCGCCATCCTGCTGGCCTTGCCTCTCGGCACGCTGTCGGCGATTTTCAAGGACACCTGGATCGACCAGGCGATCCGCGTGTTCTCGATCGCCGGGCTGGCGGTGCCGTCGTTCTGGCTCGGCATGATCATCATCCTGCTGCTGCTGACGTACTTCTCCTGGATCCCCCCGTTGACCTTCACGTCTTTCCGGGAGGACCCGTGGGCCAATCTGTCACAGTTGATCTGGCCGGCCATCGCGGTGGGCTATCGCTATTCCTCGGTGGCCACGCGCATGATGCGGTCGTCCATTCTGGAGGTTCTGCAGGAAGACTACATCCGCACCGCACGCGCCAAGGGCGTCTACGAACGGCTGGTGGTGGCGCGCCACGCCATGCGCAACGCCATGCTGCCGGTCATCACCGTCATCGGACTGGAGTTTGCGTTCCTGATCGGCGGCCTGGTGGTGACCGAGCAGGTGTTCAATCTGAACGGCATCGGCAAGCTGTTCGTGCAGGCTGTCTCGCGCGGGGACTACACCATGCTGCAGGCCCTGGTCCTGCTGGTGGCGGTGTTCTTCGTGCTGATCAACTTCGCGATCGATCTGCTCTACGCGGTGTTCGATCCCCGCATCCGCTATCGTTGAGGGATGGTTATGAGTAATGAGCGATGGGTTATGGGCAAGCACTGGGGTAGGGGTTGTTCGCATGCCGCATCACCCATTACCCATTACTTCCCCCGGTGTTGGCAACCGCGGTTATCCGGTCTCCCATGACAACAACCGCTATCGCCTACATAGTCCCCAAGCGCCGTCATCCGGTGCTGCTGTTCGTCGGTCAGCAGCCGCTCGGCGCGGGGGGGCTGCTGTTCATCGTACTGATGGCGGTGTGCGCGTTGTTCGCGCCCTGGGTGGCGCCCTACGATCCCCTGACCGTGAATTACACGGCGATGCTGGCCGCACCGTCGCGCGAACACTGGCTCGGCACCGACTCCTTCGGCCGCGACGTGCTGTCGCGCATCATCTATGGCGCGCGGACCGCACTGGCCGTGGGTTTTCTCGCGTCGTTCTGGGGCGCAACGCTCGGTGCGGTGGTGGGCGTGGTGTCCGCCTATTTCGGCGGCCGCATCGACATGGCGATCCAGCGCGTGATGGACGTGCTGCTGTCCTTTCCCATTATCGTGCTGGCGATCACGGTGGTCGCGATCCTCGGCAAGAACCTGGTACTGGGGGTGGACGTGAACCTGGTGGTGGCGATTGGCCTGCCGATGGTGCCCAAGGTGGCGCGCGTGGTGCGGTCTTCGGCGCTGGCCATCCGCGAGATGCCCTACATCGACGCCGCGCGCACGGCCGGGTTTTCGCACACCCGCATCATCTTCCGGCACATCGCGCCGAATGTGACCGCCCCATACCTGATCATGCTGACGGCGTTCGTGGCGCAGGCGATCCTGGCCGAGGCCTCGCTGTCCTTTCTCGGCCTTGGCGTCACCGAGCCGACACCATCCTGGGGGCTGATGCTGTCGGGGTCGGCGGCGGACTTCTACCAGCAGGCGCCCTGGATGATCGTTTTTCCCGGCATCGCGATCAGTCTCGCGGTGTTTTCGTTCAACCTGTTCGGCGACAGCCTGCGCGACTGGCTCGATCCGAAGATCAAACTGTAAGCGGAGCCATGGCAACCCTCGCGGAGCTGAAAAGCAATACCAAGGTGGTGATGTTCGACCAATACGGCACGGTCGTGGACATGCAGGGCGGCCTGGTCGAGGCCGTTACGCCCTACCTCAAACGCAAGGGCTGGAAGGGGCGACCCGACGCCTTCGTGACCTGGTGGCGCCGCACCCACTTCGAGAACTCGATGATCGACGGGCTGCTGCACCGGGAACACATCACCTACCGTCGCATCGGCGAAATCTCGGTCGACACCACCCTGACGCGGGCGGAGATCCCGCACACGGACCAGGAGGTGAGTGAACTGGTGGCGGAGATCGAGAAGCTCAAGCCGTTTCCGGACGTGCCGGCGGCAATGGACAAACTGCGTACGCGCTACAAGCTTGCGGTGCTGTCGAATGGCGATCCAGACATGCTCGAAGCCGCGCGGCCGTACCACGGCATCGCGTTCGACCACATCATTTCGGTCGCGGTAGCGGGCGCGTTCAAGCCGCACGTGGCGACCTACACCAAGGCCGCGGAGATCACAGGCGTGTCCATGGACCAGGTGCTGTTCGTCGCCAACCACGCCTTCGACTGCGTGGGAGCGAAGGCCGCGGGCATGCGCACCGCTTTCGTCGACCGCCGCAAGCGCCCGTTCGGGAACTGGCCCTACCAGCCCGACCTGGTCGTGGCCGATTTCGGGGAGCTGGCGGAGCGGCTGGTGTAGGCCTGCCGGATCAGAGTTTCAACGCGTAGCGCCGCACCTTCGACTCATCCACCTCGAAGCCCAGTCCCGCGCCCGCCGGCACCTGCGCGTGGCCTTTGACGATGGGCAACGGCGTGCGCACCACATCATCGGCCAGGTACTGGCTCGACAAACTGACGCCCCAGTCCACCGACGGCAGCGCGGCGGCGAGGTGCAGCACGCCGGCCGTCGCGATGCCGGACTCGGCGATCTTGCATGCGAGATTGATCTTCATGCCGAGGCGCTCGCACAGCACGCCGGCTTCCATCACCGGCCGCAGGCCGCCCAGCTTGATGGTCTTGAGGCTGATGCCTGACGCCGCCTTCATCGCATGGTGGCGCTCGATGTCCGCAATGCCGTGCGCGCCTTCGTCGAAGCCGATGGGGACGCGGCTCGCCGCGGCGACCTTTGCCATGCCGGCCAGGTCGTCGCCCATCACCGGCTGCTCGAAGAAATCCAGCCGTGTATCAGCGACGGCCTGCACATAGGCGATGGCCTGCTCGACGGACCAGCCCTGGTTGGCGTCGGCGGAAATCAGGTGGCCAGCGCCCAGCACGTCGCAGATGCGGCGCGTGCGCTCCGCGTCGCGCAGCGGATCATCGACGCCGACCTTGATCTTGTAGGCGACGAACCCCGCCGCCATCTTGTCGCGCGCTTCCGCCACATCGCCGTCCGCGCTGCCGGTGCCGAGCAGCCACAGCACGGGCACGCGGTCGCGATGCTTGCCGCCGAGCAGTTGGTACACGGGCGTGCCGGCCGCGCGCCCCAAGGCGTCGTGCAGGGCCATCTCGACAGCGGATTTGGCGGCAGCGTTGCCATAGATCGCGCGCTTCATGGCGGTGGCAAAGCCGGCGATGTCCGTCGCCGCCAGACCTTCCACCGCGGGCGCGATACAGCGCGCGGCGGCCGTCATGCCTTCGACCGTTTCGCCCGTCATGGTCGGCGCCGAGGCGGCCTCACCCCAGCCGACGTGCCCGCTGTCCGTCTCCAGCCGCACCAGCAGGTTGTCCGCGGTGCGGATCTCGACGCCGGCCATCTTCATGGGCTTCAGCATCGGCAGGCTGACGGCGATCGGTTCGACGCGCTTGATCTTCATGTGGGGGTCATGCGCAGTGGGGATGCGCGATGCTACCGGCAAACCGCCGCGGTCGCATCGACGCCGCGCGCGGAGTTCCTTATCATGGCGCCCTCAGTTCACCGGAGCAGCCCCATGTCCGTTCGTCGCCCGTTTTTCGTGTTGCATGCGCTGATCGCCGCCGCCGCAGCGCTGCCTGCCACAGGCCACGCGCAGGGCGCAGGCACCTATCCCGACAAGCCTGTGCGCTTCGTGGTGCCCTTCCCGCCGGGCGGCGGCACCGACATCCTCGCCCGCCTGATCGGGCAGAAGCTCGGCGAGCGCTGGGGCCAGACCTTCGTCATCGACAACCGCGGCGGCGCCGCCGGCGCGATCGGTGCGGAGCTGGTGGCCAAGTCACTGCCCGACGGCTACACGATCATGATGGCCTTCGGCAGCCACGCCAGCAACGCGACGCTGTACCCGAAGCTGCCCTTCGATCCGGTGAACGATTTCGCCATGGTGTCGCTCGCGGTGATCTCGCCGATGATGCTGGTGGTGCATCCCTCGCTACCGGTGAAGAACGTGAAGGAACTGGTCGCCTACGCGAAGATCAAGCCGGTCTCCTACGGATCGTCCGGCAACGGCAGCCCGCCGCACTTGGCGATGGAACTGCTGAAGCAGAGCGCAGGTTTCGACATGGTGCACGTGCCCTACAAGGGCATCGCGCCGGCGACCACCGCGCAGCTCGGCAATGAAGTGCAGGCTGCCTTCACGGTGCTGATCGTCAGCATCCCGCACCACAAGTCCGGCCGGCTGCGCGGCATCGCCGTCAGCACGGCCAAGCGCTTTCCCACGCTGCCCGACATCCCCACCGTTGCCGAGTCCGGCGTGCCGGGTTTCGATGCGCCGACCTGGTACGGCATCATGGCGCCGGCGAAAACGCCGCCGGCCATCGTGGCCAAGCTGCACAAGGAAATCGCGTCGGTACTGAACACGCCGGACATGCGCGAGCGCCTGCTGAACGAGGGCAACGAGCCGGTGGTCAGCACGCCGGAAGAATTCCGCAAGTTCCTCCAGGCCGACATCGAGAAGTGGGCAAAGATCATCAAACTCACCGGTGCCAAGCCCGACTAGTTTTCACCGCAACCGCAACCGGAGTCCGCAGGTGTTCAATCCGTTCCAGCCGCTCGAGCACATCAAGACCGAAGTCTTCATGTCCATGCCCGCCAAGTTCCGCAAGAAGCAGCGGACGGCGTGGTCCGACCCCAACCGCCAGAACGCGGAAGTCGAATGCTTCCTCGAAGGCCCGTCCTTCGATCGCGACGGCAACCTGTGGTTCTGCGACATCCCCTTCGGTCGCATTTTCCGCATCACGCCGAAGAAGGAATGGGAACTCGTCACGCAGTACGACGGCTGGCCCAACGGACTCAAGATCCACAAGGACGGCCGCATCTTCATCTGCGACTACAAGGAAGGGCTGCTGTGCCTCGATCCGAAGACCGGCAAGCTCGAAACCATCCTGCGCACCGCGTTCAGCGAAGGCTTCAAGGGGCTGAACGACCTGCACTTCGCTTCCAACGGTGACCTTTATTTCACTGACCAGGGCCAGACCGGCATCGCTGACCCGACCGGGCGCGTATTCCGCCTGTCCGCCGCCGGCCGGCTCGACCGCCTGTGCGACAACGTGCCGAGCCCCAACGGCATCACGCTCTCCACGGTGGAAAAACATTGTTACGTGGGGGTGACGCGCTCGCAGCAGATCTGGCGCCTGCCGCTGATGGCCGACGGCACGATCTCCAAGACTGGCGTCGCCGTGCAGCTCTCTGGGGGCGTGGGTGGACCCGACGGCATCGAGATGGACAGCGAGAACGGCCTGCTGGTGTGCCAGCTCGGCGTCGGCATCTGGCGCTTCGACAGCAACATGCTGCCCACGCACCTCGTTTCTTCCGACGACCACAAGCACCACCATCTCGCCAACATCGCCTTCGGCGGCCCCGACATGAAGACGCTCTACATCACGGAATCGCTCTCCGGCGACATCTTGATGGCGAAGCTGCCGGTCTCGGGCAAAAAACTCTACGCGCACCAATAGGCCCGCCATGCTCGATCTCAAAGGAAAGATTGCATTCGTCGCCGGCGCCGGCACCGTGGGGCCCGGCTGGGGCAACGGCAAGGCGACCGCCGTGCTGCTGGCGCGCCAGGGCGCGCAGATCTTCGCGACCGACCTCGACGAAGGGGCCGCGCTGGATACCCGAGCCATCATCGAGAAGGAAGGCGGCGTGTGCGTCGTCCACCGCTGCGACATGACGAAAGCCACGGAAGTGAAAACGGCCGTCGAAGCCTGCGTGACGCGCTTCGGCCGCATCGACATCCTCATCAACAACGTCGGCGGTTCGGCGGCGGGCGACCCGGTGTCAATGACCGAAGAGGTTTGGGACGCGCAGCTCGATCTCAACCTCAAGACCGCGTTCATGGGCTGCAAGTTCGTGCTGCCGGTGATGGAGAAGCAGCAGGCGGGCGTCGTCGTGAACATTTCATCGATCGCGGGCTTCCGTCACCAGGTCGGCGGCCGGGTCAACGTCGCCTACAGCACGGCGAAGGCTGGGCTTGCCGCCCTCAGCCGTTCGACGGCCATGGCGTACGTGAAGCAGGGCATCCGCTGCAACACCGTGATCGTGGGCACCATGCACACACCGCTGGTGGAGCAGCGCCTCGTCAAGCAGCTCTCCGCCGGCAGCGCGGCGGAACTGATCGCCAAGCGCCACGCCGCGGTGCCGATGGGGCGCATGGGTACCGGCTGGGACACGGCGCATGCCGTGCTGTTCCTGGTTTCGGATGAAGCCGCCTACATCACCGGAACCGAGCTGACGGTCGATGGAGGCATCAGCGCCGCGAGGCGTGACTGACCTGCGGCTGCCCTCGACCGCCGGCTCTGCCGGGCGCTCCTCCGCGCGCAGCTTGCTCGCCCTGGCTGCGCTCTTATTGGCGAGCTGCGCGACGCTGACGCAGGACACGGAACCGAACCAGCGCTACGGCCGGCCGGAAGACCGGCATCGATTACAAGACCAGGGATCCGCAGCGCGAGTTCTACGACCTGCTGAAGGTGCGGCTGGCGCCGACGCTCGACGCGCGCCACAACCTCGCCATGGTGAAGGATGACGCCCTGCAGCGCGACCTGGAAACACTGTCGTCCGTGCGCGGTCGCAGCTTGTCGTGGCTGCCGGAGATGGCGGTGGTGCGCGTCGACGCACCCGCCGGCCCGGCACGCTGGTTCACGCTGCTGCGCAACACCGCGCACGCCAACGTGAGCCACCTGATACGCGAGGGCGCGCAGTTGCGACCCGACGAGAACACGCTGACCGTGGGGGCCGGCTTCATCGGCGAGTATTCGAATGCGTTTTTCCGGCTGCGGCAGGAGGACCTGCCCGCGTTCACCGCGGCGGTTCGCGGCCTGAAATCGGAAGCCGACTACCGCGCGCTCGCCACGCGCTTCGCGGTCCGCCGCACCGACCCCGCCTTCTGGGCCCACACTGATGCCGTGCAGGACGCGTACCGGCAGTGGTCTCCACGGGAAGCGGCGCTGTTCGACTACAACCGTCTGGAGAACCGCTAACCGGGCGTTCCTACTGCTCCGCCTGAATACCGGCCGCCTTGATCACCTTGGCCGCGCGCGCCCGGTCGTTCTGCATGAAGCGCGCAAATTCTTCCGGCGTGCCGCCGGCGACATCGAACCCGATCGAGGTCAGCCGGTCCTTCAGTTCCCCGCCGCTGAGCGCCGCCACAGCCTCGCGGTTGAGCTTGTCGATGATCGGCCGCGGGGTGCCGGCGCGCGTGACGACGCCGAACCACGTACCCGCGTAGTAGCCTTTGAGCCCGGCTTCACCGGTGGACGGGATCTCCGGCCAGCCCGGGTGGCGCTGGTCGGCGCCGATTGCCAGAATCTTCAACTTGCCAGCCTTCCATTGCGGCGCCACCGTCGCGATGCCGGTGATGACGATGTCCACTTCTCCGCCCAGCGCTGCGGCGGTGGCCGGTCCCGAACCCTTGTAGGGGATGTGCAGCAGCTTGATGCCGGTCATCGATTCGAGCAGCGCGCCGGCGACGTGGTTGCTGGATGCCAAACCGGGCGTCGAATACTTGATGGTGCCGGGCTTGGACTTGGCCAGTGAGATGAGCTCGGGGATCGTGTTGGCGGGCACCGATGGGTGCGCCGCGATCATGAAGGGCACGTTCACGGCGAAGGTAATCGGCGCGAAGTCCCTCACCGGGTCGTACGGCAGCTTCGCGACCACCTGCGGGTTGATCGACATGGTGGTGGCGGTGGTGAGCAGCAGCGTGTAGCCGTCAGGCGCGGACTTGGCGACGGCCTCGGCGCCGATCATCGTGCTGGCGCCGCCGCGGTTGTCGATCACCACCTGGTGGCCGAAGCGTTCGGCGAGCTTCATGCCGATCCCGCGCGCGACGATGTCCGTCGTGCCGCCCGGCGGGTAAGGCACGACGAAGCGGATGGATTTGTTGGGGTAGGCGTCGGCGGCGTTCTGGGCGGCGGCAGGCGCAACAGCGAGCGCCGACGCGAGGGCTGCAGCGAGCAGCACGACGGGGGTGCGGTTCACGGTGATTCTCCTCCTGATGGTCGGCGCCGGGCAGGCAAGGTGCGGGCAGGCTCGGCAGCGATTATGGCGCATCGCGCTGCGCGTATCATCCGGTTTTTCCCCGGCGTCCACCATGCCTGGCACCATCGAAGTCACCCGCGACGGCGTCATCGCCACGGTCGCCATCGCCAATCCCGGCAAGCTCAACGCGCTGACCGTCGCGATGTGGCGCGCCTTGGCGGCGGCGTTCACGACGCTGTCCGCGGATGACGCGCTGCGCTGCGTCGTGCTGCGCGGGGCGGGCAGCGAGGCCTTCGCCGCCGGTGCCGACATCGCCGAGTTTGCGACCGCGCGCAATGACCGCGCGCAGGGCCGCCATTACCACCACGATCTGGTGGGCAACGCGTTGCGGGCGGTAGGCGTCTGCCGGCATCCGGTGGTGGCGATGATTCACGGACCTTGTGTCGGCGGCGGGTTGGAACTCGCCTGCCAGTGCGACCTGCGCATCGCCGGCCGTTCGGCGCGGTTCGGCGTGCCCATCAACCGGCTGGGCTTTGCGATCGCCTACGACGAACTCGCTGGGGTGCTTGCACTGGCCGGGCCGGCCGTCGCGGCAGAGATCCTGATCGAGGGCCGGGTGTGGGACGCGGAGGAAGCGCTGGCGAAGGGCCTGCTCACGCGCCTCACGGACGACGCCGCGCTGGCCGCGGAAGTCGCGGGCACCGCACAGCGCATTGCGGACGGTGCGCCGCTGGTGCACCGCTGGCACAAGCAGTTCATCCGCCGTTTGACGCCGCGGCCGGCGCCGCTGACGGCGGCGGAAGTCGAGGCGAATTTCGACTACTTCGACACCGACGATTACCGCATCGGCTACGATGCGTTCATGCAAAAGCGCAAACCGAAGTTCACGGGAAAATAGCCGCAGAGACGCAAAGAGCGCAGAGAAAGTCGATAGGGGGCCATAGCAGACCACCATTTTCTGCCGGGACCTTTCGTTGTTGATCCTTTCCCTCTGCGTGCTCCGCGTCTCTGCGGCTCATTTATTTTGGAGAATGAAATGGCAGGACCGCTATCCCATATCCGTGTACTCGACCTTTCCCGCGTGCTCGCGGGGCCGTGGTGCGGGCAGAACCTCGCGGACCTCGGCGCCAATGTCATCAAGGTCGAGCGGCCGGGCAAGGGCGACGATTCACGCGCTTTCGGCCCGCCCTGGCTGAAGGACACCGAGGGCAAGGACACCACCGAATCGGCGTACTTCGCCGCCGCCAACCGCGCGAAGCGTTCCGTCACGATCAACCTCGCCAAGCCGGAAGGCCAGGCGCTGGTGCGCCGGCTGGCGGCGAAATGCGACGTGCTGATCGAGAATTACAAGGTCGGCGATCTCGCGCGCTACGGGCTCGGCTATGACGATCTGCGTCAGGATCATCCGGGGCTGATCTACTGTTCCGTGACCGGCTTCGGCCAGACCGGGCCGTACAAGGACCGCCCGGGCTACGATTTCATGGCGCAGGGCATGGGCGGGTTGATGAGCGTGACCGGCGAGGAGGATCACCTGCCCGGCGGGGGCCCGCAGCGCGTGGGCGTGCCGATCGTGGACCTCATGACCGGCATGTACGCGACGATTGCGGTCTGCGCGGCGCTCGCGCATCGCGAACGCACGGGCGAAGGCAACTACATCGACGTGGCGCTGCTGGACACCCAGGTCGCCTTCCTCGCCAACCAGGGCATGAACTTCCTCGCCACCGGCGAGGCGCCCGGCCGGCTCGGCAACGCACATCCGAACATCGTGCCGTACCAGACCTTCAAGACGCAGGATGGCGCGATCATCCTTGCCTGCGGCAACGACAACCTGTTCAAGAAGTTCTGCGATCTCGCCGGCAGTCCCGAACTCGCCACCGACCCGCGCTTTGCCACTAACGGCAAGCGGGTCGAAAATCGCGTGGTATTGACCGAATTGTTGGAGAAGGTGTTCGCGCAGCGCTCGACGCAGGCGTGGTGCGAGGCGCTCGACGCGGGCGGCGTGGCCAACGGCCCGATCAACACCATCGACCAGGTGTTCCGCGAGCCGCAGGTAGTGGCGCGCGGGCTGAAGTTCGAACTGCCGCATCCGCTGGCCGGCAAAGTGCCGCTGGTGCGCAGCCCCATGCGTTTCAGCGGCACACCGATCGTGCACGACACGCCGCCGCCGATGCTCGGGCAGCATACGGACGCCGTATTGACTGAAGTGCTGGGCCTGAGCGCCGACGAGTGCGGGCAGTTGCGGAAGGCCGGCGCAATTTAGTTTAATTTCAGTAACTTACCGGCGCTCTCGCGACCCTCTTGTCAGTGGCGCCGACGCGAGTAATATTTCACGTCCGGTAAGGTTTTCCCAAGCAAAGTCACGAACTGCAGGGAGGCGCCATGCAGCGGACGACGGGTCTACTCCTTTTTGCCGCGGTGCTCGCGTCGAATGCGGTCACGGCGTGGGCGCAGCAGCCCAACGCCATGCTGTTCTGGCGCCTGCCGCTCGGCGGCGTGTCGGCCGAACAGGAACAATCGCAGTTCGGCTTCACGCTCGGTTATTCGCGCCCGCAGGCCACGCTGGGACCGCCCCCGGCTGCGGTGCGGCCGCCTTCGCTGGAATTCAATTTCAAGCGAGAGGGTTTCGACGGACTGCGCGTGGGCGGCTACAACACCAACCGGCTGCTGGGGATCAAACCGCAGACGCCGGCGGTGGCGCCATCGCTGCGTGTGGAAGAGCGGGTGCTGTCGTCCGAGTATTCGCCCGGCACCTGGCGCGCGGCGGAACCCACGCTGCCGCCGGCCGGCATCGGACTGCGGCCGAGTCCACGCGGCGCGGAAGCGCTGGCCCCGGAGGTCGCGCTGCCGGCGGAGTCTGAAGAAGTGCTGCCCTGAACGGCTACTGGCGCGCCGTTAACGCGCCGAGCCGGCTTTCCGGAACAATGTCTCGAGGTACGCCCACTCCGCGGGATCGACCGGCGTGATCGACAGCCGGTTGCCTCGTTGCAGGATGCGCATGTTCTTCAGCTTCGGATGGGTGCGCAGTCCGGTGAGCGATACCAGCGGCGTCTTGCGTACAAACTTCACCTCCACGTTCACCCAGCGCGGATTGTCGCGGGTCGAGCCCTCGTCGTAATACTTGTTCTTGCGGTCGAACTGTGTTTCGTCCGGGTAGGCGGGCTTGCTCACCGCCGCGATGCCGACGATCCCGGGTTCTTCGCAGTTGGAGTGGTAGTAGAGGACGCCGTCACCGACCTGCATCTGGTCGCGCATGAAGTTGCGCGCCTGATAGTTGCGCACCCCGCCCCAGGCGGTGGTTTTATCCCGCTGGAGGTCGTCGATCGAGTAGGCGTCCGGTTCGGACTTCATCAACCAGTACCGCATGCGCTGTCTCCGCTGCCGCCGCACCAAGAAAAACGCGGTAGCGCGCACCCGCGCCACCGCGTTCCGGAATCGAGGCCCCCGCCTGTGCCGTTGGGCCGGCATCTTGAACCGCAGGTCAAGAAGGTCGCCTTCCGGACGCTTCGGGCGCTTCCGAGTAGGAGCGCACACCCGCGACACATAGGTCGGCAACCGCGGATCAAGTCATTGGTTCAAAGAATTTACGACCCTGACGAACACCGCAGAAGGCCAAACGAGTTTAGGGCCAAACGCGGAATGGAACAACCGCGGCAGGGCGCCGCGGCGGAGGACTAGAACAACTCGTCCTGGTTGGCGATCGCCTGATCGATCGCTTCTTCCATGCCGGAGATCCGGCGCTTGAGGTCGGCGACATCGGCGCCCGAACCGCCGACGCGGGTGGTCAGGTACTCGTGTGCGATGTTGAGGGCGGCCATGATGGCGATGCGGTCAATGCCACTGACCTTGCTGCGGTCCTTGATCTCTTCCATCTTGCCGTTCAGGTATTCGACCGCTGCGGTGAGCTGCGGGCGTTCCTCGTCCGTGCAGGCCACACGGAACTCGCGGCCCATGATGCTGACAGGCATCGTATTGGCGTCGGTGCTCATGCGGAAGGCCGTGCGTCCTTATCCGGCGGTGCCGACCGATTCATCGTCCGGGATCTGGTTGACCAGTGTTTCAAGGCGATTGCGTGCCTGCGTCATTTTCTCGGCGAGGTGCTTGCTGTCGTTCAGCGCAGTGGCGAGCTGCTGGCGCAGCGCGTGGTTGTCGCCGCGCAAGCGCTGACACAGCGTGACCAACTGGTCGAGCTTGCCTTCCAGCGATTTGAGCTCCGCCTCCATCACTACACTATAGGCGTGAAAATCGCGTTAAGTCAACCGCTAACGCCTGTTTTTGAATGTTGTTTCCATGCAAGTGTGGCTTTGGGTGTAAGTGCAAGCTAACAAATAGGTGAGCGCCCGCTTCAGATCGAACTGTCCGCGCAATCAAGGGCCTATTAAGAGGGGGCCCCGGCAGCGAATCCGCTATCATCGACGCGCCCGGCGGAAATGTTTGCCGGGTCCGATCGAGGTGCCCGGTCCAGTTTCTCCGGCCGGGATAATCGGGAAACAGGTGCGGTGAGACAGATTCGAGCGACGAGGACCAAGGACTGAGGCATTTCCTCTGAGTCCTCAGACCTGAGTCCTCAGTCCTGATCGCCAATGCCTGTGCTGCCCCCGCAACGGTAGGCGAGTGCGGGCGTGCCTTGGTGCCACTGCGCGGCTTGTTCGCGCGGGAAGGCGGCGCGTCAAAACTCGTGAGCCCGTAGACCGGCCTCAGTCGGCGGTTGGGAACCGCTGCGGGGAAGCAGCCGTTCGTGCCCTGGTCCGGGGCCCGTTCGAGGCTACCCGCGGCATTCCCTTACGTAACCGCATGCGGAGGGCATGCGTCCGACTCGGGAGCCCTTTCCATGCACCAAGTATTTTTCCGCGCCCTCACAACGGCCGGCGCGCTATTCGTATGCCTGTCTTCCAGCAGCAACGCCAGTGAAACCGTACCCCGAACGCCAGAGGTGGTGGTCACCGCCACCCGGTTTCCGGCCGACGAGAACCGTCTGCCGATCGGCGTGACCGTCGTATCCGCGGCCGACATCCGCAATTCCGCCGCGCGCACCGTGCCTGAACTGCTGGGCCAGCTCGCCGGCATCCGCGTGCGTGACACCGGCAATCCCAACCTGCAGATCGACATGCGCGGCTTCGGTTCGACCGGCGACCAGAACACACTGGTGCTGGTCGACGGCCAGCGCGTGTCGGAGAACGAACAGACCACGGTGAACTGGTCCGCGATCCCGCTGGAAGCGGTGGAACGCATCGAAATCCTCCACGGCAGCGGCGCGGTGCTCTACGGCGGCGGCGCCACCGGCGGCACCATCAACATCATCACCAAGTCGCCCTCGGCGCAGCGCAGCCAGGTGACCGTGGGCGGCGGAGTGGCGAGTTACAGCACGCTCTCCGGCAGCGCCGCCTTCAATTACGCCGGCGAGAACTTCGGCGCGGCCGTGCTAGGCACCTACCAGAACGGCAATGGTTACCGCGACAATAACGTGTTCCGCAACCGTTCTGCGCTCGCCGACCTGCGCTGGGGCGACAGCCGCAACGGGGCCTCGCTCAAGCTGGGTGCCGACGACCAGGCCTTCGGCCTGCCGGGCGCGATCAGCCAGGCGCAGATCGCCGCCAATCCGCGTCAGGCGCTGTTTGCCTACGACAACGGCACGCTATCGACCGGCTACGCCAACCTCGGCGGCAACCTTCTGGTGGGCGATGCCGAGGTGGCGGCCAACCTGACCTACCGCCAGCGGGTGTCGCATGGGCGTTTCTTCCTGGGCACGGCGTTCGGGCCCAGCCTGAGCGACGCGCAGAGCGACGTGTGGACGTTTGCGCCGCGTGTCCGGCTGCCGTTTTCCGCCGCCGGCGTGGACCAGGTCGTGATCGGCGGGGTGGACTGGGAACATTGGAACTACCACGCCACGAATTCCACCCCGGCCTTCGGCATCCTGAACGCTCCCGACGGTTTTCAGCGTTCGCTGGCGGGCTATGCGCAGTACACCGCGCGCTTCGCAACCGCCACCACCCTGTCCGCGGGGGGGCGCATCCAGCGCACCGACTACGGGGCCAGCAACCCCGCGCCGGCCTTTTCCACCAGCCTCACACCCACGCTATCGGCGTGGGAAGTGGCCGGGCGGCAGGACGTGGGGGCGGGCGTCTCGCTACTCGCCAAAGCGGGCTTCAGTTTCCGCCTGCCCAACATCAACGACAACTTCAACATCTTCACCGGCGCGATCAACCTGCTCGTGCCCCAGAAGTCCCACCAGCAGGAGCTCGGCAGCGAGTGGAACGGCGGCGCCTACGGTGCGCGGATCGCGCTCTACAACATCGACACCAGCAACGAAATCCACCTCAACCCCTTCACCGGCAACAACGTGAACCTGCCGCCGACGCGGCGGCGGGGGGTGGAAGTCTCCAGCCGCGCGAACCTCGGCGAAAGCGTGACGGTGACGGCCAACTACACCTACGCGGATTCGGAGTTCAAATCCGGCACCGTCGGCGCCGTGTCGATCGCCAACAACGAGGTGCCGCTGGTCCCGCGTAACGCTGCCAACGTGACGCTGACCTGGCGGGCGCTCGACCGGCTGCGCCTGAGCGGGCAGGTGAGCTACGTTGGCCAGCAGCGCTTCGACGGCGACGAGACCAACCAGTTCAACCAGATGATGCCGGCGTATACGGTGGTCGACCTCAAGGTCGTCTACGACATCAAAGCCTGGCTGCTGACGGCGGGCGTCAAGAACCTGTTCGACGAGAAATACTTTTCGTACGGCGTGTTCACCGGTTTTCCCACCTACTCGGCCTACCCACTGGCGCAGCGGAATTTCTTCGCCACCGCGCAGTACGCTTTCCGCTAAGGCGGAAACGCGCCTTCCGCCGTAGCGGGAACGCGCCTTCTGCAGGGGAAACCTCCTTCATTGCGGGTGCACTCGGGTTGCGAACCCGGGGCCGTTCCGCTATGGTGCGGACGCCGGATTGACCGGCGTTTTTTTATCCGCGTCGCCCGCGTGCCCGCATGGCAGCGCCCGAACTCACCAGCACC
>CAZXNF010000017.1:0-18157 GCA_964641785.1 uncultured Streptomycetaceae bacterium
GGCAAGCGCCTGTCCCGCCCATTCGGGCAGCGGAAATTGGCGCGGGGCGGCGCCCTGCGTGCGCTGATGGCGCGCTTCGTAGTCGTCCCAGCCGGCGGCAAACCCGCCCTCTGCAAGTCGCAACACGGCACGGTTCCAGCGGTACTCGGCGGCATCGGGCGTCGCGGCCAGTTGCGCGTCGAGGTGCGCGAGTGCTTCGTCCGTGCGGCCGAGTTCGGCCAGCGCCAGCGCCAGGTTGCCCTGCGCGGCCACGGATCCCGGAGCCAGCATCACCGCACGGCGGAAATCCTCCAGCGCGCGCGCGGGATCGCCCAACTGGCTGAGGAAGACGAGTCCGCGGTTGGCCCATGCCGCCGTATGCGCGGGGAACTGTTCGAGTACCGCGCCGTACGCGGTGACCGCTTCGGCCGGACGCCCAAGGTGCGACAGCACGCCCGCCAGCTCCAGCCGCCACTCGGGATCCTGGTGCGCGTCCGCGCCGGTGTCTTCGAGAGCCGCCAACGCGCCCTCATCGTCACGCCGGCGCGTCGCCAGCCGGGCCTCGGCAATGGTGATGGCGACCGCAACCGTGGCCGCCGGATCCGCGGGACTGAAGGTGCGGGCCAGCGCGCAATGGTCGGCGGCGGCCTCGGTGTCTCCCGCCTCGAGCAGCACCATCGCGAGTTCCGCGTGGGCATAGGCGTGGGCATGGGCGGCGGCAAGCGCCTGTTCGAGCCGCTCGCGCGCGCCGGTGCGGCCGTAGCGGCGTTCAACGGCGCCGAGTATGGCCAGCGCGTCGGCGTCCGCCGGCAGGTCTGCCTGTCGTGCGATCGCCTGCGCATGCGCCTCGTCGAGGCGTCCACTGCGGAGCGATATCACCGTGGCGGCGAGCCACGCGCCAGGCTCGAAGAGGGCTACCGTCGCCGGCGGCGCGGGCGCCCGTGCAAACAGGCGGCGCAACCGGTCCTGCCAGGAGGCGCGCAGCATGGGCCCCGCCCCGCTCAGCCTCCGGGACCCTGCGGCGCGGCGGCCGTGGCGCGCAGCATCGCGTCGTGCGCGCGGCGCCAGTGCCCGGCGTATTCGCAGTCCCGGAACTCGGGGAAGTAAGGGCCGCCCAGGGTGTAGTGCGCGAGCGCGGCATCCGGGCGCGGCGGACTGTAGCCGACGAGGTGGTTCCAGCGGTCGGGCAGCTCGCCGATCAGCGCGTCGTCGCCCAGCCACTTGAACTGGTGCAGTTCGAGGCCGCTCGCGCGGTTCACATACTCCGGCGTCAGCGCCGTGCAGCGCGCATTGTTGAACAGCATCACGGAGGACCAGTTCTTCTTGGCGTAGGCGGTCTGCGGCTCGCCCAGAAACTTCACGGTCTCGCGCGGCTGGTGGTCGTGCTTGACCACCATCACCGCGCAGCGCTCGTCGCGCAGGGCCCACAGCTTCACGACGTCCTCGAGCATCACCATGTCGCAGTCCATGAACAGCGTCCAGCCCGCGAACCCGGACAGGTACGGGGTCAGGAAGCGCGAGAAGGAAAAGTCCGTGGACTGCAGCGGATGGCGCTCGCGCGTCAGGATGCCGCCGAGCTGCGACAGCATCAGGGGCGCGATGCTGACCGGCTGCGAGGCCTGCGCGTGGATCGAATACGCCAGCACGCTGAAGGCAATGGCCTCACGGCCGTCGTAGCCTATGAACACAGTAATGACCGGCGATGCGGGAAACATGACGTTAGAATTCCTCGTAACCACCGCGGATGCCCAAACTCACGGCGCTGCGGTCGCTGGATACGCGGCGAGTTCGGCGGCAATGCGCGAAATCACTGCATCCCAATCACCGTCTGCGGGCTGTCGAAAAATGCGAACCGAAGAATACCAAGGCATCGTATCGCCAGCAATTCCGTAGCGCCACTCCGGGATTGACGGCGTTAAGACCCAAACTGGCCTGCCCAGCGCTCCACCCAAATGAATCACCGCGGTGCAGACACTGATAACCAGATCCAGCGCACCAACCAGCGCAGCGGTTTCAGCATAGTCCTCGCGTGTTTCAGGAAAATCAACGATCCCAGCCGTGATCGCCGCTCGGGCCACGTGGTCGTCTGGTTTATCTGCATATTGCAGGTTGACAAAGACCGCGCCTGGCGTGTTCAGAATTTCACGCCCACGCTCTAAGGGTACCGAACGGATGGAACGGTGAGTCTTGGGTGTTCCACCCCGCCAGGAAACGCCTACCTTCAACCCGCGGCCAAGCGTGGCCAAACGCTCCCGCCAGTAAGCCAGACGTGCCGGGTCTGGTACGAGGTATGCGCCCCGCTCCGGAAACTCCGCGTCGGATCTACGCACATACCTCGGCAAGACGCCAAGTGGAGCATGAAAATCGCAATCCTGCACCGCGCTCGGAAGAGAGCGATTGGGCGACCGCGCGTAAACCAATGCCCCCGGAAATGACATCCGGAAGATGGATTCGAGTTTCGCCGAACATTCGATCGCTACCTTTGCACCTGCATTCAGCAGATCCGCAATGCAAGAACCGAACATGATTTCGTCGCCGAGCCCCTGCTCGCGCCATAGCAGGATTTTCCGTCCCGCTACCGGTTGGCCTTCCCATGCCTGGAATGGCAGGGTGCGCCATTCTGCGGTATTGCCGGAATATGTGAAGCGCGCTTCGTAATGGTTCCAGCCTGCCTGCCATTCTCGATTCGCAAGCAAAGCCAGCGCGTAGTGATAACGCGCATCAGCCGATGTGGGCGCAAGCTGAAGCGCACGCTCATAGCTGCGACAAGCGTCCACCGTACTGCCCATATAACGCAACACGTTGCCATGGTTAATCCATCCTTCAATGCTCTCCGGTGCCTCCGCGATGAGCGTGCCATATTCTGCCAGCGCGTCTTCGAAACGGTGCTGACGGACCAGAAAATTGCCTAGGGCGTTGCGTGCGGGCACCGCGTACTCCGCGCATGCGACCGCAGCGCGTAGCGCCTGTTCCGCATCCGGATCGCGCCCCATCTTCACCAGCGCCGCCGCCAGGTGCAGATGGGCTTCGCTTGCGTCGGGAGCCGCCTCGACACAGCGGGCCAAAAGTGCCGCGGCCTCCACATGCTCGCCGCGCGCAGACAGAACAGTCCCCAGCAAATGCAATGCGTCGAGATTGTCGGGATCTTCGGTCAAGGCCAGTCGCAATTCCGACTCGGCCGGTCCGGCAGCACCCTCCTGTATCAAGGCAACCGCACGGGCAAGCCGTGCCGGCCGCGCTTTCCGTCTGCGCTGAAATGTCCGTAACAGGCGTCGCAGCATCAGACCACCCCCGCCGCAACGTCCCCTTGCAAGGCCTCGGCTACCTGCTTCAATACCGGCTTCCAGTCCCCGTAAACGGACTGACGCCACACCCGAGCGCTTGGATACCACGGCATGGTTTCGCCGTACACGCCGTATCGCCACTCGGGCATGCGCGGCGCCATCACCCACACCGGTCGGCCCAGTGCGCCCGCAAGGTGCACGGTCGTGTTGCAAACGCTGATCACCAGATCCAGGGCGGACATAAGCGCTGCCATCTGCCCGAAGTCAACGATGGCCTCGGGCCAATGCGCCACGTCGATACCCTGTGCTGCGGCGGCTTCGACCTCTGCTGATACATCGCCGTACTGCAAGCTCACGCCGTGCGCATCGCGCCCGTTCAGCACGGCGACCAGCTGCTGCAGGGGGATCGAGCGCAAAGGCTGGCGCGTACGCAGGGTTCCGCCGCGCCACGACAGGCCGATCTTCAGCCCGGGCCCGAGGCCGGCGAGCCGCGTACGCCAGGCCGCCACTGCGGATGGATCTGCTCGCAGGTAGCCACCGCGCGAGGGGAACGCACCGAGGCTACGACGAAAGACTCCGGGGAGACTGCCGATGGGCACCTCGAAGTCGAGGTTGCGTCCAGCCACGCGCGACGGCACTCCGTCGGCACCCGCCGCGAACACCCTGGCCTGCGGAAAGGACTGCGCCATGAGCGGCTCCAGACGCGGCGACACCTCCAGGAACACGTGCCGCGCCCGTTTCACGAGATCGGGCACACACGAGGCGAACATGATCTCGTCGCCCAGCCCCTGCTCGCCGTAAACCAGGATGTCGCGGCCATCCATACGCTCTCCGTCCCACGGTCGTGCCCGCGCCACGCGGGAAGGACGGTCCTGGCTGAGCAGCCGCATCGCGTAATCGTTCCAGCCTTCGGCATAGTCGCCGAGCTGCAGGCGCAGCAGCGCACGGTGCCAGCGGGCGGTGGGATCCTCAGGTTTCAGGGCGATCGCGCGGTCGTAAGTGTCGGCCGCCAACGCCACCTGCCCGAGTTCCTGCAGCGTGCGCGCGGCGTCCGTGAGCAGGGCGGCGTCATTGCCCGCGAGCACGCCCGAGCGCTCGCAGTGCTGCAGGGCCTCCGGATAGCGACAAAGGGCGTGCAACGCGCGTGCGCATGCCGCGTGCCATTCCACGTCGTCGCGTCCATCGCGGCCCACGCGCTCGCAACAGGCCCATGCCTCCTCAGGGCGCTTTGTTTCCACCAGGAGTCGCGACACACTGTCGAGCAAGCCCTCGCGCCGCGGTTCGAGCGCAAGCGCCCGGAGGAAGGCTTCGATGGCCTCAGTCTGCCGGGATTCGCGCCAATACAGCCAGCCCAGGTTAGCAAAGGCATCAACGCTGCCCGGGTCAGCAGCGATTGCGGCACGATACAGGCGTTCGGCTTCGGCGGTTTGGCCCTGCAGCCAGCACACGTTGGCCAGCGAAGCCAGCGCCGGCGAACTCCCGGGCTCCCGCTTGAGTGCCCCCTCAAGCCATGTCCGTGCCTCAACCAGCCGTCCTGCACGTCCCAGCAGGCTGCCGAGCCGCCGCAGGGCTTCAGGATGGTCCGGGTGGCGCGACAGCACCTTGCGATACCGGCGCTGGGCCGCTTCGATATCCCCGGCGGCGTCACACGCGCTCGCCTGAGCGAGCAAGGCGTCGACCTTCCCGTGCGAGAAGACCCTGCGCAAAAGTTGCCTCAACATGAGGGCAGTACCTTAATCAAATGACCGGACCAGCCCCGGTCCGCAAGCCCCATTATGAGCCCGCTGAATTTGACGCTTGGCGGGAGTGCGCTGATAATCCAACCAATTGTTTCCTCTAAAAAAACTTCCGGGAAAATAGCACATTCCCCGGCCTCGACGGGCGGGGAGACCCTCGGCCACCGTGGCATGTCGATTCTTCGCTCCCTACTCGCACAATGGCGCCCCCCCGCCCGCTCGCCCGCGCCCGTGCTGACGCTCGAACAGTATGAGCGTTATAACCCCACGGCCACGCTGGTCGAGAATGGCATTGATGTCCTGTACTGCACGCCCAATCTGCACACCCAGTGGCGCGCCGATTCGCTGTTCACCAAGGAACCCGAAACCATCGATTGGATCCGCAGCTTCGCGCCCGGCGAGATCTTGGTCGACATCGGCGCCAACGTGGGCATGTACTCGATCTGGGCGGCGAAAACCCGCGACGTGCGTGTGTTTGCGTTCGAGCCAGAATCCCAGAATTACGCCCTGCTTTACCGCAACATCGTCGCCAACGGGCTGTCCAGCCGGGTCACCGGTTTCTGCCTCGCACTGTCCGATCGGCGGCAATATGCCGAACTGCACCTGAGCATGTTCCTGCTCGGCGGCTCCTGCCACACCTTCGGCGAGAAACTCGACTACCGGTTGCGACCGCGGGAATCGGGCGTATCGCAGGGCAGCGTGTCCGTCACACTCGACGAAATGATCGCGGACGGCGCCATCGAGGTTCCGCACCATATCAAGATCGACGTCGACGGGTTCGAGCACAAGGTCCTCGCGGGCGCCCGGCAGACGCTGCAGAATACCCGCCTCAAATCGCTGCTGGTCGAGATCAACACGCATCTCGAGCAGCACCTCGCGCTGGTGGCCATGCTGCAGTCACTGGGCTTCCATTACTCGCCGGAGCAGGTGGCGAGTGGCATGCGCAAGAGCGGCGACTTCGAAGGCTGCGCCAACTATGTATTCAGACGCTGAGGAGTGGGCGCTCTACCGCATCGCGAACGCGCCGATGCGCGCTTACCCCTACCCGCACCTGTACGTCGAAAACGTCTTCCCGCCCGCGTTTTACGCCTCCCTGCGCAGCCATTGGCCGGACGGCCGCACGCTGCGGCGTCTGGACGAACTCGGACGCGTGCCCAAGAACGCCTACCCCGAGCGCTTCGTGATGCCGCTCAACGACAGCGCCCTGGACGGCATGCCGGAGGCCCAGCGGGCATTCTGGTCGGAATTGAGCGAATGGCTGCTCGGCATGCGCTTTCTGGAAGCCATGGTCAAGAAATTCCAGGTGCACGTCGACCGCCGTTTCGCCGGCCGCCCCTGCGATTTCGGCCGCGAGGCGCTGGTCGTGCGTGACCGCACAAACTACGCCATCGGTCCGCACACCGATGCGCCGCACCGGCTGTTGTCGCTGCTCTTTTACTGCCCCAACGATGACCGCCGCAGCCATCTCGGAACGTCGATCTACGTCCCGAAGGATCCGGCGTTCACCTGCGCGGGGGGGCCGCATTACCCGCATGACTGGTTCCGCCGCGTGACGACCATGGATTACCGGGCCAACACCCTGTTCGCTTTTTTCAAGACCGACCACTCGTTTCACGGCGTGGAAACGATCTCGGATCCGGACGTCGAGCGGGATCTGCTGCTTTACGATATCCGCGTGCTGGACGCGGCCCATCAGACGATCGTGGCGCCGGATCGGCAGGCCGGGGTAGGGATAGGTCTGAAAATGCTGAAGGGATTGTTCGGCCGCCGGCCGCGACCGTCCGCCAACCAGGGAGAATGACGATGGGTTTATTCGGATCGGTCTCGGGCAAGGAGGTGGATACCTTCGCCAAGGATCTCGCAACGGAAATTTCCAAGCGCTATCCGCCTGCGCTCGACAAAGGCGGCCAGCGCCGCGTGTCGCAGAAACGCCTCACCTCCATCCTCGAGGAAACCTTCACCAAGGCCGTCGATTTCCGGCAGAAACATAACCTCGGCGTCTACAAAAAAGCCCGCCTCGGCAACACCTTCCGCTGGGAACTCGAAGAACTCGGCTACAGCAAACCTTTCATCGAAGTCGCCACCGAAGGCCTGATCGTTTACATCACCAAGAAGTAGCCCGAGGAGAGGCGGAACAGGGGCCCCGCCTGCAGGGATGCGACCATGAAGCAGCGCCAGCGTGCCGGTCAGGCCGCCGGCGGCGCGACGTAACCCGGGATACGCGCGGTGTCGACCTCGTCGATCTGCACCGGATCGAGGAACTGCCTGGCGTACTTAAGGTAGACCTTGTCCCACATGAAGATGTCGAAGAGATCGGGATCGACGTGCCCCTCCAGCTTGAAGCGGCCGAGAATGGCGAGGGATTCCGACAGCGTCTTGCCCGGTTTATAGGGCCGGTCCTTGGCGGTCAGCGCCTCGAAGATATCGGCGATGCCCATGCAGCGGGCCTGCACCGACATCTGCTCGCGCGTCAGTCCGCGGGGATAGCCCTTGCCATCCATCCGCTCGTGGTGGCCACCGGCGTACTCAGGCACGTTCTTCAGATGCTTGGGCCAGGGCAGTGCCTCCAGCATCTCGATGGTCACGTCGATGTGGTGATTGATGATCTGACGCTCCTCTGGCGTGAGCGTCCCGCGCCGGATCGTCAGATTGGCGAGTTCGTCCGCAGTCAGGAAGTCCACCGCGCGCCCGTCGACGTCGCGCCACGGGTATTTCTTCGCGATCGCCTGCACGCGTGCGACGTCCGCGTCCTTCATCGCCTCGCCGCCCACGTTGGCGCGGCGAAGGAAGCTGCGGTCCTCCTCGGTTTCGCGCAGGCGTTCCGGCAGGCCGGCGAGCGCCTGCGCCGCGGCTGCGGTGTCCCCGCGGGCCAGAGCCTCCACCTGCGCGCGCAGCGCCGCGATCTCGGCATCGCGCTTGACGACCTCGAAGCGGGTGTCGACGAGATGCACGCGATCAAAGATCGTCTCGAGCTTGGTCGACTTGTCCACCACGTGCACGGGCGTGGTGACCTTGCCGCAATCGTGCAGGAGCCCGGCGATCTTCAGCTCGTAGCGGTCCTTGTCGGTCATCCGGAAGTCCCGGAGCGGACCGACCTTCGCGCCGTTGACGGCATCCGCCAGCAGCATGGTCAGCACCGGGACCCGTTCGCAGTGTCCGCCGGTGTACGGGGACTTGTCGTCGATCGCCGCGTTGATCAGGTTGATGAAGCTCTCGAACAGGTTTTCCAGGTGACTGATCAGTAGCCGGTTGGTCAGCGCGATCGCGGCCTGCGAGGCGAGCGACTCGGCGAGCTGCTGGTCTTCGGAGGAGAAGGCGACGACCTCGCCGGTGTGTCGGTCCTTGGCGTTGAGCAACTGCAGCACGCCGATCACTTCATTCTCGTGGTTCTTCATCGGCACTGTCAGGAAGGACTTCGACCGGTAGCCGGTCTTCTTGTCGAAGTTCTTGGTGCCGGAAAAATCGAAGCCCTCTTCGGTGTAGGCGTCTGCGATATTGACTGAGCGATCGTGGTGGTAGGCGTAGGCCGCCACCATCGACAGGATCGGCTGGCCGTCCTTGTCGTAAAGGTTGACGGGATAGAAGGGAATGCTGACCCCGCTGGTGCCGCCCATCGCGATGCCGAGGGTATCGTTGCGCATGATCTCGAACTTGAGCGCGCGATCCTCGGCGGCCATGCGGTAGAGGGTGCCGCCATCGGCATTCGTGATCTCCTTGGCCGCGAGCAGGATGGCCTCCAGGAGCTTGGTGAGATCCGTCTCCTTCGACAGGGCGGCCCCGATGCGGTTCAGATGATCGAGCCGCCGCAGCAGGTCGCTCGACTCCGGCAGGCGCTCTACCTGGTTCACGGCGGCTCCCTTGGTGCCGGCGCGGCTACTTGATACACACCGCGCGGACCTGCGCGATGTCGGTGATGCCTGCGAGCACTTTTTCGATGCCATCCATCTTCAGGGTGCGCATGCCGCTTTCCAGCGCAGTCGCAAACATCTCGGCAACGCGCGCGTGCTCCTGGATGTTTTTCTTCAGTGCATCGGTGCCGACCAGCAGTTCGTGCAGGCCGACACGGCCCTTGTAACCGCTTTTACCGCAGGTATCGCAGCCGGTCGCGACCTGCAGCGTGATCTCGCCCTTCTCGTTGCCGAACTCCTTGCGCCACTGCTCGAACTGCGCGGCGCGTTCTTTTTCCGGGTCCTTCTTCCAAGTGTCCGTGTTCATCAACTCCAGGGAATACTCGTCCATCAGTTTGTCGAGTTCTTCCTGGGTCGCCACATGCGGCTTCTTGCACTTGCACAGCCGCTTGGCCAGACGCTGCGCGAGAATGCCCAGCAATGCATCCGAGAAGTTGAACGGATCCATGCCCATGTCCAGCAGGCGGATGATCGATTCCGGCGCGCTGTTCGTATGCAGCGTGGCAAACACCAAGTGACCGGTCAGCGAGGCTTCAATGCCGGTACTGACGGTTTCCTTGTCGCGCATCTCGCCGACCATGATGATGTCCGGATCGGCCCGCAGGAAGGCCTTCATGGCGATGGCGAAGGTCAACCCCGCCTTGGGGTTCATTTGCACCTGGCGCAGGCCGCGCTGCGTGATCTCCACCGGGTCCTCCGCGGTCCAGATCTTGGTATCCGTGGTGTTGAGGTAACCCAGCACGGAATGCAGCGTAGTGGTCTTGCCGGAGCCGGTCGGTCCGCAGACGAAGAACAGGCCGTACGGCTTGGACACCACCTCCTTGCAGACCTCCAGGTTGTGACGTGACAGACCCAGCTTGTCGAGCGGAATGGGTTCGCCCGCGGCGAGGATCCGCATCACGATGTCCTCGACCCCGCCCTGCGACGGAATCGTCGCCACCCGCAACTCGATATCGAGAGGCCCCCAGCGCTTGAACTTGATCTTGCCGTCCTGCGGCTTGCGGCGCTCCGAGATGTCGAGGTCACACATGATCTTCAAACGCGCTGCGATGGCGCTGCGGTAGGCCGCCGGCACCGAGATGTACGGCACCAGCGAACCGTCCTTGCGGAAGCGGATTTCGGTTTTCTGCTTGCCGGGGTACGGTTCGACGTGAATGTCCGAAGCGCCCTGCTGGTAGGCATCGATAATGACCTTGTTGACCAGCTTCACGACCTCGTTGTCGGAGGCCGCGGAGGCCGCGTCCTCGTTGGCTCCGTCGTCGGCAGCGCCCTCCTCCGTCCCCATGCCGTCGAGGAGATCGCCGATCGAGCTGCCGTCGTCGACGGCACCCGGCGCGCCGCCGCTGCCGAAGAACTGGTCCAGCGTGGCGATGAACTCGCGTTGGGTGGAGACCTTGAAGATCGCCTTGGCCTTGGGGAAAACGTTGTTGACCATACGCGAGCCGCGGACCTTCTCCGGATCGGTGGTCATGACGAGCAAGCCGTCCTTGTTGTCCTCGAGCGGCAGCCAGGCGCTGGATTCCAGGAACTCGCGGCTGATGTTCTTCAGGAGGTCGAACGGTTTGACGCGGTCGCCCTTGAACGCCTCATACGGCACGCCGAAATACGCGGCCAGCGCATCGCCGATGGGGCCGGCCTTGACCTGGAACTCCTCGATCAGCACGGTCTCGATATCGAGGTTCTTGCGCCGCGAGGAACGCGCCGCGAGTTCCAGTTCTTCGGCTGTGATGATGGCGTTGGTGACGAGCTGGTCGTATTTGCCGCGGATGGACACCTGCTGCGGATGCGCGCGCTGGCGGAACGCGATCGAGAGCGTCTCACACAGGTGCGTCATGCCCTCTTCCATGGCCGGCGGGAAGGGCTGGCCGTTCTTCGCGTTGATGAGCTGCACGACGCCGACCAGTTCCTTGGTCTGCGGGTCGGACACCGGCCCGACCAGCATCTGCTTGGTCCGGTAGCCGGTCTTGAGGTCCACCTGCTTGAGGAAGTTCAGCTGCGGGCTGTAGGCCTTCAGCTCCTTGTCGTCGTAGACGTCGCGGATGTTGATGATCTTCTTGTTGACCGCAACGAAGCCCGCGATACTCTGATCGTTGATCGGGAGCCGCAGGTCCTTGAACGAGACCAGCCCGGTCTTGATCTTGGAGATGATCGACTGCTTGTCCTCGGACAGCGCGTAGATCGTCAGGCGGTCGGCGTTGAACAGGCCGGTGATCTCCTGCGACAGTTCCAGCATGATCTCGTCGAGATTGCTGGTCGCATGTATCTTGTTGGTGACGGCCTGCAGGCCCTTCGAGAAGTCCAGCTTCTCGGCCAGATTGTCCGGACCGACCGGCTTGGTGGTTTCCAGTACGCTCGCCATAAACAACCTCTTTGCCGTGAACCGCGGGCGGGGCGCGACGGCCCCTCTCCGCCACGCCTCAAAATCGCTAGAAATCGAATACCTGGTTGTTCTCGAGCATGCGCGGAGCGAACCGGCCCGCGCACTCGACGATTTCCTGCATTGTAACCTCGGCTTCCCCGGGTTTGAGGTGCGTGATGTAAACCGCCGCCTCGCGGGTCAGCTTGGCCAGTTCGACCGCCAGCAGGCTCGGGCACAGGTGCTTGGAGGCCACTGCCAGGTCCTTCTCGCTGTTGCGGAAAGCCGTCTCGATGATCAGGGTCCGCAGGTTCTCGATGCGGTTCACCGCCTCCCACAGGGCGTCGTTGACCGTGGTGTCCCCGGTGAACACCAGGCTCGCCCGCCCGGAATCCAGGTGGTAGCCGACCGCCGGCACGACGTGGTTGGCGGGCAGCGGGGTGATCCGGCGACCGTCTGACAGGGTTTCGGTGCGGCCGACCTGCACGCTGGCGTAGCGCAGAAACGGCTTGCCGGCGTCGGGGATCTGGGTGAAGTCCGGCCACAGCTTCCAGTTGAAGAGATGCTGGCGCAGCACCTCCAGCACCGGGTCGATGGCATGCACGATCAGCGGCCGGTCGCGCATCCAGCCTACCGTGTCGAGCAGGAAGGGGATGGAGGTCACGTGATCGAGGTGTGCGTGCGTCACGAACACGTGATCGATCTTCGCCAACGCAGCCATCTCGAGATCGCCCACGCCCGTGCCGGCGTCGATCAGCACGTCATCGTCGAGCAGAAACGAGGTCGTGCGCAAAGCGCCGCCGATCCCACCGCTGCAACCGAGTACCTTGAGCCGCATGCTGATGTCGTCTCCGCCTACTTGGTGTCGAAGGTGTAGGCGCCGTCCCAGCCTGGGCCGGGCGGATTCTTGCGCAGCACCGCAATGCGTTCGGGCAGGGTGTGCGAGTACAGCGCGTTGGCCGGCGCCATCTTCTGCAGGTTAAACAGCTGGAGTTCCGCCATGTCCCAGTCCTGGGCCCGGTAGAGTTTGAGGAATTGCGCGTAGAGCTTGATTTCATCCAGCCGCGCCTTGTCGACCTGGCCGGTCTGGCCGAGCGGTTCAAAAATCGCCACCGCCACGTCCTTGCCCTTGACGCGCACGCGATCAAGCTCCCGGTAGACGAAATCAGGCGCCGCCTCGCGCGTCTTTTCACCGACTATGATAGCAGCGCCGTAGGTCTTGGTGATGCCTTCCAGGCGCGAGGCCAGATTGACCGCATCCCCCATGGCCGTATAGGCCTTGCGGTCCTTGGAGCCCATGTCGCCTACGCGGACGTTGCCGGAATTGAGACCCACGCCGATCTTGAGCTCGGGCCAGCCGCGGGCCACGAATTTCTCGTTGAGCTGCGCGCAGACGACCTGCATCTCCAGCGCGGTGACGACCGCGTTCTTCGCGTTGTCGGCATCAGCCACCGGCGCCCCCCAGAAGGCCATGATCGCGTCGCCGATGTACTTGTCGAGGGTACCGCGATGGCGCCGAATGACGGCACTCATGCCGGTCAGGTATTCGTTGATGTAATCGCGAAGGTCCTCCGGCGACAGCGCCTCCGAAATGCTGGTGAACCCGCGCACGTCGGAGAACAGGATCGTCAGGTCCGCAGCCTTCGGCAACATGGAATACTTGCCGGGGTTGCGCGCCATCTCGTCGACCAGTTCGGGCGGCACATACTGTCCGAACAGTTCCGTGAACTGGCGCTTGCCACGGGCCTCGATGAAAAAACCGTACGACATGTTGAGCGCGAACAGCAGTGCCACCAGTACCAGCCCGGAGGCGAGCGGCAACACCAGATTGCCGGCATGAAAGACCAGGATGTTGGTCGCGATCACGATCGCCAGCACGATGAGCGTCGTCAGCAAGGACTTGATGGGGGACAGCACCGGCAGCAGCACGGCCAGGGCGATACCCGTCAGCAGCAGCAACGCGAACTCCGCGCCGATCACGTAAGGCGGCTTCTGCTTGATGTTGCCGTCCAGCATGCCGGCGATGAGATTCGCGTGTACTTCCACGCCGGGATAGACGTTCTCCACTGGCGTCGCCCGCAGATCGAGCAGGCCGGGCGCCGTGGTGCCCACTAGCACGATCTTGTCTTTCAGCGCGCCGGCGGGAACTTGATCGTTCAGGATGTCGACGGCGGGAAAATAGCGGAAGCTTCCGCCTTTAGTGCCGCCTTTCCCGCGGTACGGCACCAGCGCCTCCACCCGCTCGTCGACTGGGATGCGCAGCGGACCGAGTTCCAGCCACTCCAGGCCCGAATAGCCCCGCGTCCACAGCTTGTCCACGGGATAGCCCGGATTGACAGCCGGCAGTGCGCCTTTGTCGTCGCGCGCCAGCACGCGGATCATCGCCAGCGAGAGCGGCTCGTAATACGCGCCCTCGAACTCGGCCAGCATCGGCACGCGGCGGATGATGCCGTCCGGATCCGGGTCCACGCTGAAGAAGCCGGCGGTCGCCGCCGCCTTCTCCAGCGCCGCGAGGTTGGCCGTGTAGCCCTGGTAGTCCTTGAAATCGATTTTCCGCCCGGCGAAGGTACCTGCCGGCAGCAGGGGGTCGGGCAGCACGCCGATGCGCACGTCCTTCTCCTGCGTAAGGACGTAGCCCAGCACTACCGGCCGGTTGCGGATGCGCGCGGCGAAGATATCGTCGTACTCCAGCGCGGGCTCAAGCGCCTTGAGCGCAGCCTGGAAGGCCGCGACGTCGCGCAACTCTTTTTGCGCGAGCCCCCGCAGCACCTTGATGCCGGAGCTTTCGTCGCGTTCGGCGAACACGATGTCGAACCCGACGAGCGCAACACCGTGGCGGTCGAACAGCTTGTCGAGCAGGAGCGCGAGACGGTCGCGCGGCCACGGCCAGCGTCCCTCGCCGCCCTTTTCGCGTTCCGCCAGGCTCTTCTCGTCAATGTCGACGATGACGATGCGCGGGTCCACCGTGCGTGGCATCGTCAGGGTAAGCCGCGTGTCGTAAACGATCGCTTCCAGGCGGTTCACCAGCGGCAACTCGAACGTCCAGCCGCCGATGCCCCATTTCGCCGCATGGGCCAGAAACAGAACCACCAGGCCGAGCCCGAGTGCGATGCGGACGATATGCTTGTTCAACGCTCCCCCCTATTCCCGGTCACCGCAACTGGCGACCAGGGGATGACTTAGAGCGCTGATTTTGCTGCAAAACTCGTGCCATAAGCGGGGGGATGTACGGTATTTCGTACGGGCGCGCGCGGCCGTTGCTTATCTGCAAGGAAATCGATTTTTAAACAATGACTTAAAGTCGTCCGCCCAGTGTCGGGCAGCCATGACGCGAGATCAGGGCGACTTGAGGAAAAACTCCATCTTCACCCCGGCCAATTCGATCACGTCGTGGTCGTTCAGGGGGTGGGCCTGGGAGTCGAGAGTCTTGCCATTGACGATGGGAAACGTCACCCCTTCGACATGAGTGATGAAATATCCATGGGGGCGCCGCGTGATGACCGCCACCTGCACACCCGGTTTGCCCAGCGTGGTCAGATTCTTGGTCAGTTCCAGTTCCTTGCCGGCGCTGGGCCCCGTGAGGATCTGGATCGCCGCCACACCGGCTGCGCCGGACGGCGGCGGGTTGGAGTTGGTGGCGCTCGACGCCGTCGGGTTCGGCGTGGGCGGATGCGCGTTGACCTGAGTGTCGCCGAAGCTCTGCGGCGGCGCCATCATGGGTCGCTGGCCCGACACCGGCGCGCGCAGCACCATGGTCTTCTCGAAGTCTGCCACCGACGTCTGCCCGCCCTGCTCGCTCACGTACTTGAGCTTGTATTTGCCGATCTCGATGACATCGTTGTTTTGAAGGATGTGCTTCTTGACGGGGTTGCCGTTGACCAGCGTGCCGTTCGTGCTGCCCATATCCTCGAGGAAGGAGTCGTTCAGGATGGTCACGATCAGCGCGTGCTCGCCAGACACCGCCAGATTGTCGATCTGGATGTCGTTGTGTGCCTTGCGCCCGACGGTGACCCGCTCCTTGTCGAGCGGCAACTCGCGGATGACCGCGCCGTCCAGGCTCATGATCAATTTAGCCATGATCGTATCCCTTTTATTTTACTTGAACCACGCCTTCAACTTGCTCATCCAGCCCGTCAGCTCGGCTTGGCTGGCCTCGCCCACGCGCACGAGCACCACCGTGATGTTGTCGCGCCCCCCGCAGTCGTTCGCCAGCTGCACCAGCTGCGAAGCGGCCAGCGGCAGGTTCGACTGCAACTGCTCCATGACGGACTGAATATCCTCGTCGACCACCATGTCCGACAGGCCGTCTGAGCACAGCAGGTAGATGTCCCCCGGCAGCGTGTCGTGGGTGTGCACCTCGGTCTCGACTTCCGGGTCGATGCCGACCGCGCGCGTGACCAGGTTCTTGTTCTGCGAAAAGCGGGCCTGCTCCTTGCTGATCATGCCGCTGTCGATCTGCTCCTGCAGCAGGGAATGATCCCGGGTCACCTGCTCGAGCAGGCCCGCGCGGTAACGGTACAGGCGCGAGTCGCCGATATGGCCCACCGTGACCAGGCTGTCGTGGAACAACGCCACCACCAGCGTCGTGCCCATGCCGGCATACTGCGGCTGGCTGCGTGCGGTCTGGAAGATCGCGCCGTTGGCCTTGCCCGAGTTCTCGGCGATCAGCGCCTGCGCCAATTCCGGACTGCTGGCGGCCTTGCTCTCGGCCAGCACGTTGCGCATCTCTTCCTTGATCATGGCCACCGCGATGCCGCTGGACACCTCGCCCGCGTTGTAGCCGCCCATGCCGTCGGCCAGCACGGCCAGCCCCAGCTCCGGGTCGATCTCGAAGCTGTCTTCGTTGTGCGAGCGCACCATCCCCGGGTCGGTGGCGGTTGCGAACTCCAGGCGGTGGGCGAGTTTCATCGGCGGTTCGCGTCACAATGTGATGTCGACTGCGCCCTGCTTGAGCGAGTCGAGACACTGCCGAAGCGCGGACGCCATCTCCTCGCCCGTCTGGTAGCGCGCTTCCGGCTGCTTCGCCAGCGCCTTCTCGATGATGGCGTACAGGCAATCCGGCAACGCCGGGTTGTACTGGGTGATGTCGGCGTGCGGCTCGTTGGCGATCTTGAACATGAGCTGCGCCATCGAATCGCCCTCGAACGGCAGCTTGCCGCAGGACATCTGGTAGAGCATGACGCCGAGCGAGAACAGGTCCGAGCGTCCCTCGATCTTGCGCCCCGCGAGTTGCTCGGGCGACATGTAGGAGGGCGTGCCCAGCACCATCCCGGTCTTCGTCTTGGACGAATCGGTGATGCGCGCGATGCCGAAGTCGGTGACCTTTACGACATCGGAATCCGGTTCGTACATGATGTTGGCGGGCTTGATGTCACGGTGCACGACGTTGTTGGAATGGGCGTAGTTCAGCGCATCGGCCACCCGCATCACGATCGACATCACCTTGGGTAGCGGCATCAGGTTGTCGGGCTTGGTGAAGGGCGCCAGATCGCGGCCCTTGAGAAACTCCATCGCGATGTAGGCGAGGTCGTGCTCCTCACCGGTATCGAAAATAGTCACGATGTTGGGATGATTGAGCCGCCCGGCCGTCTGCGCCTCCCGGAAGAAGCGCTCTTTGACTTCCACGAGCTCATCCGCCTCAAACTCCTGCGAGAAGGCCATGGTCTTGATCGCCACGACGCGCCCGATCTTCGGGTCCGTGCCCTGATAGACCACGCCCATCGCGCCCTTGCCGAGTTCTTTCTCGACTTGGAAGCGCCCGAGCATCGGCTTCTCCCCGGCATTGAGCACCATGGTGCCGCCGGGATGACTGGAGGCGCCACCGAGGATCACTGTCTCGGACATGGTCTTCGAACGGTTCGCGCGCGCCTCGACATCCTTGAACTTGGGCGCCCACTCGGCGATGTAGCGCAGCACCGCCTCCGCCTTGTTGAACTGGCGTTTGCGCTCGAAGTCCAGCGCCAGGTTGTAGAGCAGTTCGGCGCCGCGCTCCTCTTTCGGCAGACGGCGGAAATAATCGTACGCGGCGTCAAGGTTGCCGCGGCCCTGTTCGGCCAGGCCGAGGTTGCGGTTGGTGACGATCAGGTCGGCGTCGGCAACCTGCTTGCCGCGCTCGGTCATCAGGAAACGCTTGGTCGTCAGCGCGAGGTGACCGACGACCAGCAGCGTGGCCGCCGCCATCAGCTTCAGCCACAGCAACTGGCCCGCCATCAGGGCGAAATGAACCGCGATCAGCGCCACCAGGATGCCGGCGGTCGTGAGCGCGCCCGGCGCCGCCTTCAGCCGCGGGAGCACGGCGATCAGGTAGGCCGCGACCAGCAGAAACACGAGGATCTCGGCGTACGGCGCCCAGCCCGGCCGCACGTAGAAATCCTCCTTGAGGATGGAGGACACGGCGTGCGCGAGCGACAGCACCGGGGGCGTCGAAGACGAATACGGCGTCACGAACGCGGTGCCGACGCCGGCCGCCGTGGCGCCGATCAACACGATCTTGTCCTGGAACTTGGCCGCCGGCACCTTGCCCGTCAGCACGTCGAAAAAGGAATCGACCGCGAAAGGCGGCTTGCCGTCCTTGTCGGCGTACCAGAACGTATTCATGAGGAGTTCCGGGTCGGTGCGAACCTTCAACTTGCCGACGGTAACGTCCTCGCCCGGCCTGACCTGGATGTCCGCGACACCGAGGTTGAGGCTCTTCGCGACCGCCATCAGCGACAGCGCGGGAAACATGCGGTCGAAGTAGCGCACCATCAGAGGCTCGCTACGCACGGCACCGTCCACATCCGGCGCGGCGTTGAGGTGGCCGAGCGCCGCCGCCGGCATACCGATCGCGGGAATCGGTACGACCGGGTTGACCCCGGGCAGCGGCAGATCGTCACCCTTCGGCATCGGCAGGCT
>CAZXNF010000018.1:0-9955 GCA_964641785.1 uncultured Streptomycetaceae bacterium
CGTCACGCAGGTACCCGACGACGCAAAGCCAGGCACGCCTGCGGCGCCGGCGGCCGTGCGGGTCGAGCGCTTCGTGCTCGACAACGCCACGGTGCGGCTGGAGAAAGGCGTTCTTGGACCGCTCGATGCGAGGCTGGAGTTGACCGCTGCGGGCGGGCTGGAAAGCGCGAGCCTCAAGTTGGCCAGCGGCAACCTCAAGGCCACGATCGTTCCGCAGGGCAAGATGTTCACTGTCGATGTCGCCGCGAAAAACTGGCAGCCGCCCGTGGGGCCCGCGATCCTGTTCGATGTGCTGACGATCAAGGGCACCGCGACGACCACCACCGCCACTTTCGACGACGTGCAAGCCAAACTCTACAGCGGCACGGTCAGCGGCAAACTGTCGGGGCAGTGGGAGAAGGGCCTCGCGGTGCAGGGCGATCTCACAGTGCGCGGAGTGGAACTCGGCCGTTTGCTGCCGGTCGTGGCGCCCAATACCAAACTTTCCGGGGCGCTGGACGCCAAGCCCGTGTTTTCCGCGCAGGCGGACAAGCCGGAACGCCTGGCCCAGATCCTGCGCCTCGAAACGCCGTTCGACGTGCGCAAGGGTGTGCTGAAGGGGTTCGACCTCGTGGCCGCGGCCACTTCGCTCGTGCGCAAGGAACACAGCGGCGGTGAAACGCACTTCGACAAGCTGACGGGCCGGGTGAATGTCGAGCGTGGCGCCTACCGCCTCTCTCAGCTCAACATTACCTCCGGCTCGCTCAATGCCACCGGCAACGTGAATGTGGCGGCCAACCGGGCCTTGAGCGGCCGCCTCGATGCGAATGTGCAGGTCATCGGCAAGTCGGCGATCACCGTGCCGCTCAACGTTGCCGGCACGATGGACCAGCCGCTGCTGTACCCGACGGCGGGCGCGCTGGCCGGCGGCGCCATCGGCACGGCGATCCTCGGGCCGGGGGTGGGCACCACCGCAGGCATCAAGGCCGGGCAGGCCGTAGAAAGCTTCACCGACAGGCTTTTCGGACGCGGAGAACGAAAAAAATAGGCTCGCGCCCCGCTATACTGCCGGTATCAAACCGATGGCTGGGGAGGCAGGGACATGACGGAAACTGCGGTATCGCCCGCTACGGGTGACGCATTGACACCGGAAGAGCTGGCGCTTGCGGCGTTGATCGTCGAGACGCTCAATCTGGAAGTGAAGGCGGACGAAGTCGTCCCGGAAGCGCCTCTGTACGGAGAGGGACTGGGTCTCGATTCGATCGATATTCTGGAAATTTCCCTCGCGATCAACAAGAAGTATGGCGTGCAGATCCGTGCGGAAGGCACTGATAACCTGACGACGTTCCGCTCTCTGCGAAATCTCAGCCGCTTCATCCAGGGACGGCGTTCCGCATGACGGATAGGCGTTATCCTGGCGTCGCCACGATCGTCAAAATTTTCGTGGCTGTCGCTTGCATTGCTTATCCCTTCGTTCTTCACTGGGGCCTGTCCGCAGGCCTGCCGGTATGGACGCGCATGACGCTGTCGTTGCTGCCTTTCTGCCTGCTGGCCGTATTTGCGATCTCGCGGGCCAGAAATCACCGGTTTGTCTGGATGCTTGGAGCCGCTACATTCGTGGGTGCGATTTTCGTGCTCGAGCAGCGGCATCATATCGGCGTTGCCGCCGCGACCGGCCTGCCGCATGCGATGGTTTACGCTTTCATGGCTTGGATCTTCGGCCGCACGCTGCTGCCGGGCCGTCTCGCGCTGATCACCGGGTTTGCCTTGCGGGTGCACGGGGAAATCCCGCCCTACATCGAGCGCTACTCGCGCCAGGTCACCGCGGCGTGGTGCGTGTTCTGTCTTTTGCAGATCGCCTTGTCCGTACTGTTGTTCGCTTTCGCCCCGCGCGGGTGGTGGTTTTTTTTCGTAAATGTGATGAATCTGCCGCTTCTGGGTGCGATGTTTTTCGGAGAGTACGCGTTTCGCTTGTGGCGGTTTACGGATTTCGCGCACGCGTCGCTGCGCACTTCAGCGCGTGTGTTCTCCGACAGCATGGCCGGGCGGGCGGGACAACCCGGAAAATGACAGCGCCCGCGATGTTGCCGCTCATCGCGAAGAGGGACGAGCGCGCGACGTTCGCCGTTTACGATGGCCGCCGCGTACCGGTCGGCGGCTTCCTCGAGGACGTGCAGGTTCTGGCGGCGGGCCTGCCAGCGCGCGCGCACGTACTGAATCTCTGCGCAGACCGCTACCGTTTTGTCGTCGGTTTCGCCGCCGCGTTGGTGCGCGGACAGATCAGCCTGCTGCCGCCCGATCACTCGCCGGTTTCGGTCGCGCGGCTCGCCGCGGACTATCCGCAGGTCTACTGCCTCGCGGATGACACCTTACCGATCGCGCCGCCAGGGCTCGAGATCGTCGCGTGCGCCGTGCGTGGCGGTGCGGACGCCGCCGGCGCCTTCAGGGCGGCCCCGTCGATTGCGGCTGGACAGACCGCAGCGATTGCCTTCACATCCGGCTCGACGGGTGCGCCGGTGCCGCACCCTAAGACCTGGGGCATGCTTGTGGCCGGCGCGAAAGCGGAGCTTGCGAGACTGCGGATTGACGTGGCCCAGGGCATGCATCTGGTCGGGACAGTACCGCCCCAGCATATGTACGGCCTCGAATCCACCGTCATGCTCGGCCTGCAAGGGGGGCTCACCCTGCACGCCGGGCGCCCTTTTTATGCCGTTGATGTCTGCGACAGCCTCGCATCGCTGCCGCGCCCCCGCATGCTGGTGACGACGCCTTTTCATCTGCGTGCCCTGTTCGCGGAGGTGGCCGCGCCGCCGGCGGCGGATCTGGTGCTCTGCGCGACGGCACCGCTGCAACCGGGCCTGGCCGCCGATGCCGAACTTCGCCTGCGTGCGCCTCTCTACGAGATTTACGGCTGCACCGAATCAGGCCAGATCGCCTCGCGCAGGCCGGCGCAGGATGCGCGATGGCGGCCGCTCAAAGGCGTGGTCTTGAGCGGCGACGGCGATGCCGCGTCGGTTCGGGGCTGCGGCCATGCCGCGCCTCACCTGTTGAATGACGTGATCGAGCGCCTGCCCGGCGGCACGTTTCGCCTGCTGGGTCGCAAGAGCGACATGGTCAACATCGCGGGCAAGCGCACCTCGCTGGCGCACCTCAACCACCATCTCAATGCGATCGAAGGCGTGCGCGACGGTGTTTTCATCAATTCCACGAATGACGCCGACCACGCCTCGGAACGCCTTGTCGCGTACGTCGTGCCTGCCCGGAACTGGTCCGCCGCCGACATCCTGCGGGCCTTGCGCGACCGGATCGATCCTGCGTTCCTGCCGCGGCCGCTGCACCTGGTGGACGCGCTTCCGCGCAATCCGACGGGAAAGTTGTCGATGCGTGCCCTTGCGTCGATGACCTTGCCCGCAACGGATCCCAGTGTTGAATTTCAGTAAGCACTTCGCGACCGACCTGCCGGCGGCGCAGGGGCATTTTCCCGGCGATCCGATGGTTCCCGGCGCCGTCCTGCTGGCCGCGGCGGCGCGCGTATTGGAGGATAACGGCATCCTCGACGTGGGCTACCGCGTCGTGTCGGCGAAGTTCCTGCGCGTCGTGCGGCCCGGTGCGCACCTCGGCATGTGCTGCGAGAGACGCGAAGGCGGTCGCATCATGCTCGTCGGCGAAGTCGAAGGCAAAGCAGTAATGAAAGCGGAGTTAAGGTGCAGTCCCGCAAGCATGCCCTGACCGGCGACGGTCCCTCGTGGGTGTCGAGCGAGGAACGTGGCAGCGCACTGCTGTTGCGTTTCCTGCTGTGGGTCGCACGCACGCTCGGCCGTTCGAGCGCGCGCCTGCTGCTCTACCCGATCTGCCTGTACTACCTGCTTTTTGCGCCTCGCGAGCGCCGCGCCTCGCGCGGCTACCTGCACCGCGTGCTTGGCAAGCCGTCGACACTGCGCGACACCTTCCGGCACATGCACACGTTCGCGGCCACGCTCCTCGACCGTGCCTATCTGCTGTCCGGCCGCTACGACCTGTTCGAGGTGCATCGCCACGGGGACGACATCGTCGTCGACATGAATGCGCGCGGGCAGGGCTGCTTCATGCTCGGCGCGCACCTGGGAAACTTCGAGGTGTTGCACGCGTTCGGACGCGGTCAACCGGACCTCAAGGTCACGCTGGTGATGTACGAGGAGGCAAGCCGCCAGTTCAACGCCGTCATGCGCACCATCGATCCCACCCACGTGCAGAGCGTCATCGCGCTCGGGCGCGTCGATTCGATCCTCAACATCGAGACCGCGTTGCGGCGCGGCGAATTCATCGGCATGCTGGCCGACCGTTCGCTGCGCAACGACCGCCTGCACGAGTGCGATTTCCTGGGTGGCCGCGCGCGGTTTCCTCTGGGGCCGTTTCGCATCGCCCGCATGCTCGCGGTGCCCGTCATCCTGATGTTCTGCCTCTATCGGGGCGGCGCACGCTACGACATTCACTTCGAGCGCCTGGTCGAGCCGGGCGAAGCGACGCCGACAGAGGCGGTGGAGCGCTACGCGCGCCGGCTAGAGCACTATTGCCGGCTCTCTCCCTACAACTGGTACAACTTTTATGATTTCTGGGCGTAGCGGTCTGCTGGCTCTGGCGGTGCTGGCGTGGTGCACGGGCGTGGCGGACGCGGCGGAGGGCGGCCCCGCGGAACTCGATCTGTTGATGCAGCGCATGGCCAGCGTGAAGTCGGCGTCCGCGAAGTTCGTGGAGCGCCGCGAACTGCGCTTACTGGAGAAACCGGTCGAGTCGTCAGGAACCCTGCTCTACACGGCACCGGACCGGCTCGAGCGCCACACGCTGCGGCCGCGCACCGAAAGCATGATCTTGTCGCGGGACATGCTCACGCTGGAGGATCGTGCCCGCAACCGTACCCGCAGCCTGCCGCTGCAGCAGTACCCGCTGATCTGGGCCTTCGCTGAGAGCCTCCGCTCGGTGCTGGCGGGCGACCTCGCGACGTTGCGGCGTTTTTACGAGGTGGACTATAGCGGCGATGCAGGAAACTGGACTCTTCTCATGCGCCCGCGCGACGCCGAGATGCGCCGCTACGTCGACGACATTCGCATTCACGGGAGCGAGAACGTGCTGCGGGTGGTAGAGGTGAACCAGACGGGCGGAGACCGCTCGGTGATGACTGTCAGCGGCGCTGCTCGTGAGCAGTAGAGCGCTGCGCGTCGGGCTGGCGTGGACGGTCGTGCTCGTCGCCTGCGCCGTGATCGTCGTCCGCGCCGACTACACGGGCGACCTGTCCGCGTTTTTACCGCGCTCGCCCGCGCTGGCGCAGCAGGTTCTGGTCGAGCAGTTGCGCGATGGACCGGTATCCCGCCTGCTGCTCGCGGGCATCGACGGCGGAAGTGTGGAGGCCCGCGCCCTGACGAGCAGGCGGTTCGCCGCGGCGCTGCGTGGGGACGACGCCTTCACGGCCGTCAGCAACGGCGAGGCGCAGGCGACGGCCGCTGACCAGGCTTTCCTCTGGCGCAATCGTTACCTGCTCAGTTCGGCGGTCGATGCTGCGGCTTTCAGCGCGGCGGGGCTGCGCGCGTCCCTGCAGGAAAGTCTGGATCTGCTCTCCTCACCGCTCGGGCTGGTGCTGCAGCGCGCGTTTCCGAACGATCCTACCGGCGAAATCGTGCGCCTTGCCGAGGCGCAGGCCATGCAGTCGCAGCCACGCGTACGCGAGGGCGTGTGGTTTGCGGTGGACGGGGAGCGCGCGCTACTGCTGCTGCAGACGCGCGCTGCGGGCTTCGATCTCGAAGGCCAGACTGCGGCGCTGGAGCGCGCCCGCACGGCCTTCGCGGCAGTGCAGGGCCCGGGACAATCAATGGTGCTGAGTGGACCTGCGGTGTTCGCCACGGAAAGCCGCGACGCCATCAAGCGCGATTCCACCCGCATCTCGATTCTGGCGACGGCGCTGGTCGCGGCCCTGCTGCTGCTGGTCTTTCGATCGCCTGTGGTGCTGGTGCTCGGCTTGCTGCCGGTAGCGAGCGGCGCGCTGGCCGGAATCGCAGCGGTCAGCGCAGGCTTTGGGGAGGTTTACGGCATCACGCTAGGTTTCGGCGTGACGCTGATCGGTGAAGGCGTCGACTACGCCATCTATATGTTCACTCAGACCGCGCCCGGGACCACCCCAGAAAAATCGCTGGAACGGATCTGGCCAACGCTGCGACTCGGCGTGGCGACCTCCGTGTGCGGCTTCGCTGCGCTGCTGTTGTCGGGGTTTCCCGGCCTCGCGCAGCTCGGTCTGTTCTCGATCGCCGGACTGCTGGTCGCCGTGTTGTTCACCCGCAGCGCGTTGCCGCTCATGCTGCCGGCCGGATTTTCCGTGCGCATCGCGCCCGCCCTCGGCGCGGCGATCGGCCGCGCCCTGCGGGTGGCGCCGAAGCTGCGCCTCGTGGTGCCGGTCGCGGTGCTGGGCGCCGCGGCGGTGATGCTCGCGCACCGAGGCGCCTTTTGGAGCGACGATCTCGCCAGCCTGAGCCCTGTGTCGGCGGCGGCGCAGGCGCTCGACCAGCAGCTGCGGCGCGATCTCGGCGCGCCGGACGTGCGCTATCTGATCGTGATCAAGGCGGATACGGAAGACGCCGCGCTCGCGGCGAGCGCGCAGGCGGCCACAACACTCGCCGTCCTGCGCGATCGTGGCACGATCGCAGGTTACGACGCGCCTTCCGACATCCTGCCGAGCCGCGCCGTGCAGCAGGCGCGGCAGTCGGCGCTTCCCGAAACGGATGTTTTGCGCAACCGGGTGCTGGAAGCCGTCCGCGGTCTTCCCGTGCGCGCGGAGACGCTGGCGCCTTTCGTCGGCGATGTCGCGGCCGCGCGCGTGCAGCCGCTGGTCGGTCGCGCCGATCTCGCCGGCACGCACCTTGCGCTCAAACTCGACTCGCTGTTGCGCGAGCACGCCGGACGCTGGACCGCGCTGCTGTTGCTGCGGGGAGTGCGGGACGCCGACACCGTGGAGCGGGCGCTGCCGGGGGACGCGATCCTGGTCGACCTGAAACGGGAATCCGACCGTCTGTACCAGCAGTATCGCGATACGGCGCTGGCGCCGGCGATCGTGGCATTGCTGGGCGCTGCGCTGCGCTCGTGGCGGCGCGTGCTCGCGGTGATTCTGCCACTCGCGGCGGCGGTGACCGTGACGGTCGCGTTGCTGCTGGTGCTGCGGCCGTCCCTCACGATCTTTCATCTCGTTGGACTGCTGCTGGTCGTCGCCGTGGGCTCGAACTACAGCCTTTTTTTCGACCGACTGTCGGTGACGGAGGCCGATCTTTCGCGCACGGTGGCGTCCTTGCTGTTGGCGAATCTGGCGACGGTCATCGGCTTCGGCCTGCTCGGCCTGTCGAGCACCCCCGTACTGCACGCGATCGGGTCCACGGTGGCGATCGGCGCGCTGCTGAGCCTGGTGTTTTCCGCCATGCTAGGCGCGCCACCGGCGCAGGGCGGGGCCGTTCCCGCATGAAGGTGGAATTCGATTTTCCACGCAAAGACGCGGCGGAACTGGGCCTGATTTTTTTGCCCGGCGCGGGAGATGCTGCAGCGGAATTCCGGCACCAGGGCTTCATCGACGAACTGCGCCGCCGTGGGATCGATGCGGACGTCGCCCTGGCGGACGCGCGCGCCGAGCGCTACCTCGCTCGCGACATCGTCGCCGGCCTGCACCAGTCCGCCGTAACGCCGCTGGTCGCGCGCGGGGTGCGGCGCCTGTGGCTCGCCGGCGTTTCCCTCGGCGGGCTCGGTGCGATGCTGTATGGATGGAAAGGGGCGGCGAGCATCGAGGGACTGTTGCTGCTGGCGCCTTACCTCACCGCGCGCGGCACGGTCGCGCGCATCCTCGCCGCCGGGGGACTTCCCGCGTGGGCGCCCGGCGCAGGCGACGATCCCGAGGAGGCCGGCTTGCTGCGCTGGCTCGCCCGCGGCGATGTCGGCCGAGCGAGCCTTCCGGTGATGTTTCTTGGCTGCGGACTGAGCGATCGTTTTGCGCCGACCAGCCGGCTGCTGGCAGCGCAACTGCCACTCCGCCACGTGGTGACCGCCGACGGCGCGCATGACTGGCCGACCTGGCGCACGCTGTGGGACGCACTGCTGGATCGCGAGCCATTCAGCACGCCGCTGCGGACGCCGACGCGGGCCGTGCATGGCTGAAACCGCCGCCACGCGCTGGCACCCGCCGCCGCTGATCCGCGCATCGGCTGCGCTGCATGCGGCGGGCGCCGTCGCCATACTCGTCCATCCTGCGGCGTGGATCTGGGTGTTGTCTCTGATCGTCGCCAATCATGCCTTTCTGTGCGTGGCGGTGCTGTTTCCGCGCGCGTCGCTGCTCGGGCCCAACCTCGTCCGTCTGCCGCAGGCGGCGGTCCGCCGCCGGGAAGTCTGCCTGACCTTCGACGACGGCCCCGACGCTGAAGTCACGCCGCAGGTCCTCGACATCCTCGACCGCTTCGGCGCCAAAGCGAGCTTCTTCTGCATCGGCAGGCGGGCCGCCGCCGCGCCGGCGCTCGTCGTCGAGATCGTGCGGCGCGGGCACCGCGTCGAAAATCATAGCCAGGCGCATTCTTTCGCATTTTCGTTATTCGGCCTGCGCCGACAGCGCCGTGACCTCGATGCCGCGCAGCAAATCCTCACCAGCCTGGCGGGCAGCGCACCGCGATTCTTCCGCGCGCCCGCGGGTTTCCGCAACGTGCTGCTCGACCCCGTGCTCGCACGGCTCCGGTTGCGCTACGTGTCGTGGACGCGGCGCGGCGGCGACGGCATGTCGTCGGTTGCCGCCCGCGTTTACGCGCGGCTGACCAGGGGCCTGGCGGCCGGCGACATTCTGATGCTGCATGACGGCAGGCAACAGGCCGCCGGGGCGCCGGTCGTGCTGACGGTGTTGCCGCTGCTGCTGGAGCGCCTGCGCGCGATGGGGCTCGAGTCCGTGACGCTGTACGAGGCCTGCGAGCGCGCGGGTGCTGCCTGAGGCGCTGATCGAGGCAGCGGCGCAGCGCTATCGCGGCGCCGGGCGCTTTTACCTGCAGATCGCACGCAGCAAGCTGCGTCACGACCCGGTGTTCGCGATGGTGCTCGGGCAAGGCTTGCTGCCGGCGTGCGGCCGGCTGTACGACCTCGGCTGCGGGCAGGGCATACTGCTTGCATTGTTGTCGGCAGCGCGCGAAGAGTTTGCCGCCCGCCGCTGGCCGCCGCGGTGGCCGCCGCCGCCCGCGCTTGACCTACACGGCATCGAGCGGCGGACCGACCGCGCCCGGGCCGCCACGACGGCGCTGGCAGGACAGGCCGAGATACACCAGGACGATCTTCGCGCCGCGACGCTGCGCGGGTGCGACGCCATTGTGGTGTTCGATGTATTCCTGTATCTGCCGCCCGCCGACCAGCATGCAATACTGGCGGCGTGCCGCGGGCGGCTCGCGGCGGATGGCATTCTGCTGCTGCGCGAGGCCGATGCGCACGGCGGCGCCGCGTTCCATATCACGCGGGCGGCGGAGTGCGCGGCGGAACTCGCGCGTGGGCGATGGCCGCGGCTGCATTACCGCAGCGCGGGCCAATGGAAGGAACTGATGAAGGATGCGGGATTCGAAGTGGCGAGCGTGCGGGCCGACGCCGGAACACCGTTCGCCAATACGCTGCACGTCTGTCGGCGACGGGCTTGATGCGACCACTTGCCGTCACGGCCTACACCCTCGTCAACGCTCTCGGCGACGGTCGCGCGGCAACACTGGCCGCCCTGCGCGCAGGGCGCTCGGGCCTCACGCCCTGCGACTTCGACGATGTGAGAATGGAGACCTGGATCGGGCGAGTGGCCGGACTCGAGGTTGACCCGCTGCCGCCCCCGTTCGGCATTTTCGACTGTCGGAACAACCGGCTCGCGCAGCGCTGCATGGATCAGGACGGCTTCCGCGCGGCGGTAAACGCGGCAGCGGCACGTTACGGCGCGCAGCGGATCGGCGTGTTCGCGGGAACCAGC
>CAZXNF010000018.1:9965-13798 GCA_964641785.1 uncultured Streptomycetaceae bacterium
GTATCGCCGCAGGGATGCGTCGACCGGCGCGCTGCCGGCCGATTATCTATACGCGGAAACGCACAACAATTACTCCCTTGCGGAGTTCGTGCGACTATCGCTCGGGCTCGCAGGGCCGGCGGTAGTCGTCTCTTCCGCATGCTCGTCAAGCGCGAAGATCTTCGGCAACGCCGAGCGGCTGGTGCGGTTGGGCCTTCTCGACGCGGCGGTGGTCTGCGGGGCCGACAGTCTGTGTCTGACGACACTCTACGGTTTTGGCGCATTGGGTCTGGTGTCGAACCGCCCGTGCCGGCCTTACGACCGCGATCGCGACGGCATCTCGATCGGCGAGGGCGCCGGCTTCGCCCTTCTGGAACGCATAGAGGCAGCGCCTCGCGTCGCGCGGCTGACGGGGGTGGGGGAGAGCAGCGACGCCCATCACATGTCGAGCCCGCACCCCGAGGGAGCGCGCGCGCGGATGGCCATGCTGGCGGCGATGGCGTCCGCCGGCGTGCGGGCGGCCGATATCGATTACGTCAACCTGCACGGCACGGCGACCAAAGCCAACGACGCGAGCGAGGATCGCGCGCTCTCGGCGGTGTTCGGAGGTAGGGTCGCTTGCAGCTCAACCAAAGGCCATACCGGGCACCTGCTCGGCGCAGCGGGCATCACGGAGGCGATGATCGCGCTGCTGGCGCTGGAATACGGGTTATTGCCGGCCGGGCTGCATACGGAGGTCCTGGATCCCGCGCTGCACGGCTGCTACCTGCTGGAAAACCGGCCGCATCCGGCGTCGCGCGTGCTGACCAACTCCTTCGGCTTCGGTGGCAGCAACTGCAGCCTGCTGTTCGAGCGGGCGGCATGAAAGTCTTCGTGAAGGGGATCGGGCTGCTCGGGCCCGGCTTGCCGGACTGGGCGGCGAGCCGGCGCATCCTGGCCGGCGCCGAGGAGTATCGGACCATGCCCGTCGCCCTGTCGGCGCCGCTGACGCTGCCCGCCGCGGAACGGCGACGCGTGGGAACGCCGGTCAAGATCGCGCTCGCCGTCGGCGCTGCCGCTTGCAGCGACGGCGAGTGGGATGTTTCCTCGCTGCGGACCGTGTTCACTTCCTCAGGCGGCGATGGCGACAATCTCGATTACCTGTGCTCCACCCTGGCGTCGCCGGCGCGCGAAATCTCGCCGACGCGGTTTCATAATTCTGTGCATAACGCCGCGGCCGGCTACTGGACGATCGCCGCACGCGCCCACGGTGCGTCAACCAGCCTGTGCGCACACGACGGCAGTTTCAGCGCGGGCCTGTTCGAAGCCGCCGCCCAGGCGCTCGCGTCCGGCGCGCCCGTGTTGCTGGTCGCGTACGATCATCCGTACCCCGAGCCGCTGCACGGTAAGCGGACGATCGCAGCCGCGTTCGGTGTCGCGCTCGTGCTCGCGCCCGCGGCGTCGGGCGCGTCGGCTGCGCTCACGGTCCAGGTCACCGATCGGGCACCGCCCACGGCGATGCCGGATGCCATGCTCGAAGCGCTGCGCACCGGGGTACCGGCGGCACGCGCATTGCCGCTGCTGGCCCTGCTGGCGACGCGACGCGCAGCGACGCTGTCCATCGAGTATCTGCCGCATTGCGCGCTCGGCGTGACGGTCGTGCCATGCTGAACGCCGCGGCAATCGCTGCGCTGATCCCGCATGCGGGCGCGATGTGCCTGCTGGAGGAAATCGTCGCCTGGGACGCGCTGCACATCGTCTGCCGCAGTGGTACGCACCGCCGGCCGGACAATCCATTGCGCGACCGCGGCTGTCTGCATGCGCTGAGCGGCATCGAGTACGCGGCCCAGGCCATTGCCGCGCATGGCGCCCTGACGGCCGGCAGGGAGCGGCCGCGCGCCGGATTGCTCATCAGCCTGCGCGATGTCGACTGCCACGCGCGCACGCTCGACGGGCCTCCAGGAGTGCTCGCGGTGAACGCCGAGCGGATCACCGGCGACCTCGCCGGCGTGCTGTACGGATTCCGCGTCCGAGTCGGCGCGGTCGACGTGGTCGCCGGCCGCGCGCTCGTGCGCCTGGACGCCGATGCCGGGAGGGCGGCGTGAAGCGCGCGCTGATCACAGGCGCGAGCGGAATGCTTGGGGCAGCGCTCGCGCGAAGGCTCGCCGCGCAGGGCCTGCATGTTTATCTGCACGCGCACACGCGCGCGGACCAGGCCCGGCGTACGGCGGAGGAGATCATCGCAACGGGCGGTTCCGCGGAGGTTCTGGTCTTCGATGTCGTGAACGGTGAGCAAACCGGCGCGGCGCTGGCGGCAGCCCTGGAACGCGGGCCAATCCAGGTCGTGATCAACAACGCGGGCGTGCACGATGACGCGGTACTACCCGGCATGCGCCCGGAACAATGGCGGCGCGTCATCGATGTCTCGCTGAACGGCTTCTACAACGTCACGCAGCCCCTGCTGATGCCCATGATCGCCACGCGCTGGGGGCGCGTGATCAGCATTTCATCGGTATCGGCGCTGGTGGGCAACCGCGGCCAGGTCAATTACGCAGCAGCCAAGGCCGGATTGCATGGCGCGACCCGCACGCTCGCGGTCGAAGTCGCGAGCCGCGGCATCACGGTCAACGCCATCGCGCCGGGTGTGATCGCAGCGGGGATGACGGCGCGGGCTTTCGATACCGCGCGGATTGAGGCACTGGTGCCCATGAAACGCGCCGGCACGCCGGAGGAGGTGGCGGCGCTCGCCGGCTTTCTCGCCTCCGAGGAAGCGGGCTACATCAGCGGGCAGATCATTTCCATCAACGGCGGGATGATATGACAGGCGCGCGCCGCCCGTTTCCGATCCTGTACGCAATGACCGCCGGCAGGCGCAGGATGAATTCCGCGAGCAGCCGCAGGTGCATCCAGATGAGCAGCAGGTTGTCGCGCAGGTAGCGAAAGTGCGAGATCCCGCCCTGGAGGGGCGTGAAATAGGTCACGGGTGAGAGGAGATTGACGGCCGGCACGCCTTGCCAGGCCATCCGGGTAGCGGCTTCAGCATCGAAATCGAAGCGCCGCATCCAGCGACTACGACGCATGATGCCGACCAGGGCGGCGATGGGGTAGACGCGATAACCAAACAGCGCGTCGCCGATGCCGTGCCACAGGGTTTCAATGTTCGTCCACAGATTGCAGATTCTGCGACCATAGACCCGCACGGGCGGGGCCTCGGCGCCGAATACCGGCAAGCCCAGTATCATCGCCTCCGGCTGCATCTCCGACAGCGCCATAAAGTCCGGGATCTGCGCCACCGCGTGCTGCCCGTCCGCATCCATCGCCAGCGCGTGTGTGTAGCCCGCGGCCAGCGCCGCCTCCAGACCCGCCAGCATGGCGGCGCCCTTGCCCTGGTTGGACGGAAGCGCGATGACGCGCAGCCCGGGCTCGCACGCAGCGAGTGTCTGCAGGGCCTCGGTAGTGCCGTCCGTGCTGCCGTCGACGACGACCCAAACCGGAAGCCATCGCTGGGCGGCGGCCCTGACGACCTCGACAACCCTGTCACCGGTGTTGTAGCTGGGAATCAGCACCAGGTGGGAGCGCGAGACGGGAGGCATGAAGGTACTCCGCTCAAGCACGCAGCGTTTCCGCCGGCAAAGGCGTGCAGACCGCCTCGACCTCGACCAGCAGGTCGGCGCGGCAGATGTCAGCCCGCAGATACAGCGGGTCGGTGTCCGGAAACGCGGCTCGAAGTGCGGCATCAATGGCGCCGAGATCGCTCCGGTGGCGAACGTATACTTTCAGCTGCCAGCGGCGCGCGGTATCCCGTCCGCCCGCCGCGCGTGCGACGACCGTGCGGATGTTGTCGAGCAATTCCCTGCACTGCGCGCGCACGTCGC
>CAZXNF010000018.1:13808-15557 GCA_964641785.1 uncultured Streptomycetaceae bacterium
CGGCATGGCGCGTCTCATGGCCGACGATGCTCGCCGTTCCGGAAACGAACAGCAGCGGACCGAGCGCTGCCGGGCTTTGCATCGCCCGCGAGAAGAGCGGGCTTTTCGGGCCGTATCGGCCGGGGTAGTGGTAAGCGCTGATCTGGCGTGGATTCTCCACCGCGAGTCCGGGGGTGCGCGCGGCGATGAAGTAGATCGTCAGCGGACCATCGCGCACGCCCAGCGCGCTCGCGGAGGGGACGGCTGCATCGGCGGCCTGGCCGTCGGAGAACGCAGCGTGCCGCCCGAGGCTGAAGCGGCGGTAGCGTTCGAGGCCGGCGTCGTCGGCGTTGATGCCGGGAAAGTAATTCCAGACCCGCAGCAGGTGCGAATAGCCGCGTGCACGGATCACACTGAATATCGATCGATAGGCACGCTCGGCGGCGGCGCTCATGTCACCGTCGAGCGTGGTCTGTAACGCGCCGTATAGCACGTGGTCGTTCCAGGCAAGGCGCACATCCGCGTCGACCGCGCGCTGCACGGAGCCGGCGGCGAGCCATGCCTCGATCACCGGCGAGCGCCGCTCTCCCAGCACGTCCACGTCCACGCGGGTGACATCGGCTCCAGGTGGATGTACTGCACCGTACGCAACGGCACCGAGCAGGCGCCCGCCGGCTTCCGCGCGCAGCGACGTAAATTCATTCTGGCTGCAGTAGCGCAGCTCGAGCGGAACTGCCGTCACGGTCAGGCAGCAGCGTCGCCGCTGGGAACGTCCCGGATGATCTGCCTGCGCCGCTGCCACGCGCGCACAGTACGCAGTGGATTGCGCAAGCTCGCGAGGTAATACAGCAGCTTGAACAGCACGAGACGGGTGCCCGTGGGAGTATTCCTGAAAATATCACCGGCGAGGATGGAAAGGAGCGCTTCCTGCATACGGAAATAGTTGCGTGGGTTCATGAAGAGATCGCGCAGCGCCGGCGTTGTCACGCGATAGATGAACCACGAAAAAGCTTTCGGCCCGTGGCGTATAGACCGGTCGAACGCCTGCAGCGCGACGTCAGCTTCCCGCGGCCGGGACAGGCAAGTGTCGACCACGTCGGCGCCGACGAACGCGCTGTGCATCGCCATGTAAACGCCGGACGAAAACACCGGATCGATGAACTCGAACGCATCACCGAGCAGCAGGTGGCAGTGACCGGAATTGCGCTCGGCGCGATACGAATAATTACCGGTCGCGCTCACAGGGGATGCGAGCTTCGCGTTCCGCAGACGCTGCTGCAACGCGGGGCACAATGCGATCGTGTCGAAGAGGAAGGCTTCCGGCGAATTGCTGCGCGATTTCATGTAGTAGGGCCAGCACACGGCGCCGATGCTGGTGGCGCCATCCGACAGTGGAATGAACCAGAACCAGCCGTGTTCGAACCAGAACACGGTGATGTTGCCTTCCGCCTTACCGGACAAGCGCTCCGCGCCCGTGAAATGCGCATATATGGCGGCGCTGTTGTGGCGCGGATTTTTCTGCTTGATGCCGAAGCGGGACGCGAGGAAGGTGTCGCGGCCGGAGGCGTCCACAACGAATCGCGTGCGCAACATACGGTCGGCACCGTCGCCGCCACGAAACGTCACCTCGGCGCCTTCGTCGTCGAACTCCACGGCCGTTACGCGCGTATTTTCAAGGGCGTGCGCGCCCCTGCGCACCGCGTTACGGAACAGAATTTCGTCGAACGCGGAGCGGTGGACCTGGTATGCGCTCGGGAAGTTGCGATCCCA
>CAZXNF010000018.1:15567-17929 GCA_964641785.1 uncultured Streptomycetaceae bacterium
TCCCAAGCGTCCGCAAACTCGAACATTACCGGTTTGTCGTGCCACGGCGAGACGAACTCGACGCCGAACTTGGTCAAACCGATGCGCCTGACCTCGTCGCCGACGCCAAGACGGTCGAGCAGGGGCAGATTATGCGGCAGCAGTGATTCACCGATGTGAAAGCGGGGATGCCGGGACTTCTCAATCATCACCACGTCGCGCCCGCGCTCGGCGAGCAGCGCCGCGATGGTGGCGCCCGCCGGCCCGCCGCCGATGACAGCCACGTCGCACCGCGACGGCGTAAGCCCGCCTACGCTCGACGGCACTGCGTCAAACAGGTCTCCCATATCCAGTCGGTCCGAACAGGAGATTAGAGCAGGCTGAGCTGGGACTTGATGGCGCTGTCCAGTCGCTGCACCCAGCCGTTGTAATTGGAGTGAATTGAATCGCCACTGTGGTTGAGATTGCTGCTGTCCTTGTAACGGATGGTGTAGGTTTTGGTGTCGTAATCGATGTCGACGACCGCCTTATGTTCGCGCAAGTTCAGGGTGCCCAGCATATGGCCGGGGCGATCGTTGTTTATCTGCCAGCCCAGACCCGTACCCGCACGCTCGATGGCTTTCGCAACGTCGGCGACGGTCAGATTCTGCTTGTTGGAAACGATCGGCGATTTTTCGACGTTATACACCGGGGCGGTTCGGCAGCCGCCCAGCGCGACAAAGAATGACAAACCAAGAACAAGCACGACGCTACGCAGCTTCATGATTTCTCCAATGGGGTAAAACTCGGAATAAAAACGGGCTAGATTACAATAACCGCAGCGATCGCTTTCGCCACGTAATCGATGTTCTTCGAATTGAGCGCGGCCACGCAGACGCGGCCGCTGTCGAGCGCGTAGATCGAGTATTCCTCGCGCAGCCGCGCGACTTGGTCCTTGTTCAGGCTGGAGTAGGAAAACATGCCGCGCTGCTCGATCACGAAGCTCAAGTCGAAATCGGCGCGGTGGGCGCGGATCTTCTCGACCAGATGCTTGCGCATCAGCTTGATGCGGTCGCGCATCTCGCCCAGCTCTTGGTCCCACAGCGTGCGCAGCTCGGGGTTGGTCAGGATCGTCGCGGCGATCTGGCCGCCATGCGCGGGCGGGTTGGAGTAGTTGGTGCGGATCACGCGCTTGACCTGGCTCAGTACCCGGGCCGCTTCCTCGCTGCTCGCGGTGCTGATGCTGCAGGCGCCGATGCGCTCGCCGTAGAGCGACAGCGACTTGGAAAACGAGCTCGACACCACGGCGGTGGGACACTCGGCGGCAAAGCTGCGGACGACCGCGGCGTCGGTGTCCAGATCGTCGGCGAAGCCCTGGTAGGCGATATCGAGGAAGGGCACCAAGCCCTGCTGCTTGACGACCTCCAGGATGCCTTGCCACTGGGCGGGCGTCGGATCAACGCCCGTCGGGTTGTGGCAGCAGGCGTGCAGGATCACGATGGCGTTGCGCGGCAACTGGCGCAGAGCGGCGAGCATCGCCTCGTATTTGAAGCCGTTGGTGGCGGCGTCGTAGTAGGGGTAAGTGTTGACCTTGAACCCGGCGCTTTCGAACAGGGCGCGGTGGTTCTCCCAGCTCGGATCGCTGATCCAGACCTCGGCGCCGGAATTGAAGCGCTTGAGGAAATCCGCGCCGACCTTGAGGCCGCCGGTGCCGCCCAGGCTCTGCACGGTCACGATCCGCCCGGCCTTGACGGCGGGGTGGTCGGCGCCAAACAGCATCTGCTGGGCCGCCTTGTTGAAAGCGGCCAGTCCGTCCATCGGCAGGTAGGCCTTGGGCGCACCCGCTGTCGCCAGGGTCTGCTCGGCGCGTTTCACGCAGTCGAGCACTGGCACCTTGCCTTCGTCGTTGCAATAGACCCCTATGCCGAGATTGACCTTTTTGGGGTTGGTATCGGCATTGAAAGCATCGGAAACCCCGAGGATGGGGTCACGGGGGGCCATTTCGACGGCGGCGAGGAGGGAAGCGGTCATTGATGCGGTCCGGAATAGGGAGGGGAAGAAAAGCCAGCGTGGAATTTTACCGGTTTGGACGCCGCTTCGGTGGCGGCGGAACGCACGCTTGTGGGAAACTTGCCGGTTGCTTTACTGCCCAACCGCTCCCCATGCCAAAAATCGCCACGCCCGCCTCCGCCAGTATCCCTATCCCGCTGCCGGCCGCCACCGTCGCGGCGCCCGAAACGGACGTCACCGTCGTCAGCTTCCCTGACAGCCCGTTCCGGCTGCACCAGCTCTTCCAGCCGGCCGGGGACCAGCCGCAGGCCATCGAAAAGCTGACGGAAGGGGTACGCGACGGGCTGACCTTCCAGACCCTGCTGGGCGTCACCGGCTCTGGCAAGACCTACAC
>CAZXNF010000019.1:0-17796 GCA_964641785.1 uncultured Streptomycetaceae bacterium
TGCAAGGGAGGGTGAAGATGGACTTCGTGGTGATGGGATTGCCCTCCCTGACCCTACCCCGCGCTGCGCGCAAGGGAGGGGATCTCCGAAAATTTGCTTAAGGAATCTCTGAACAAGTGGTCGTTCGTCATTCCGGCGAAGGCCGGAAACCAGGGAATTCAAGCGAATGGACACCGGCTACAGGGGAAGGTGCCCCTCCCCCTTCCTGGCCGGTATGACGAGCTTACTCAGAGCTTCCTTTAGTGAGTGCCATTCCTCTCAGGGGGGCGCTTTTGTGCGGCTCCGCTGGCGTGCGACTGCCTGAGCAGCGATGCCGCTATGTGTGACGACGTATAGCGCACGTCGGTCAACGCCCTACACCGGATTCGGCTATCGCTTACGCTGTGTCGGCAATGCACCCGGTAACTTGAGCGCTGTGAATCGGTCTTGCTGCACTAACCGATCCGGATAACCACTACCAAGGAGAATTTCATGAACAACATCGTCTACATCGTCGGCGCCATTGTGATCATCGTCGCCATCCTGTCGTTTTTTGGTCTGCGCTAAACGTTCCTCTCGTTTCGGAACGAATACGGCCTTTGAACGGCCTGACGCAGCAGGCGTGCATGCGGTGGTCAACATTGCGGCTTCGGTGCGCTTCGCGGCGGCCCCGATGACGGTGCGCCGTCCAACGTGGCGAGCGCCTTCTGCGTGCGTAGCACCGGCAGCAGGCAGTTGAGACCGCGCAGGTTGAGCCCTCGCTTCACGTCGGAAACCTCTTGCGCGGGCGCAATGGGCTGACTAGAAGCTCAACTCCTGTCCGTCGCTTAGCCGTTCCGACGCACGAAGCAGCCGACGTCCAGTTTGTAGATCAGGTGTGCACGGTGTGTCTTTTGACTTTCCTCAGTCCGCCCGGGCCCCCCGAACGCTTGATGATTTCCGCCCAGCGCTTGGTCTCGCGGGTGATCTGCTCGGCAAACTGCTGGTTCGTGCCGCCCGCGGTTTCGTAGCCGATCTCGCCGACGCGTTCCTTGAAGTCTGCGGTCGCCAGGATCGCATTGATCTCGGTGTTGAGCCGGTTCAATAATCGAGCCGGGCACGCAGGCTTCGGCGACGGCGGGAGGTCGTGCAGTCAGCGAGCGCTTTGTTCGTGCAAAAAACCGGCAGAGGACGGTTGAGATCGCCCACATCCAGTTCCAACTTGGCATCCGGCGCGACAACTTGTGACAAGAAGGTGCGGCCACGACGGGTTAGTCAGGGCGTATCTGGGCAGCCTTGATGACCTTTGAGAACAACGCAAGTTCCTTGCGGATGATCGCATTGAACTGCTCGGGTGTGCTGCCCACCACGTATGCGCCCTGATCGGAAAATTTCTCTCTAATCTCTGGCCGCTCGACCAGTTTGACCAGATCAGCATGGATCTTGTTGATGGTCTCTCGTGGCGTCTGAGCTGGCGCGAGCACTCCGGTCCACGCTGTGAATTCGTAGCCGGGGACTGTTTCCGAGATGGCCGGGACATCGGGCAGTGCGGGCGTGCGCTTGAGTGACGAGGTTCCCAGCGCGCGGACCTTCCCAGACTTGATCAGCGGCAGGGAGGCGATGATGTTGTTGAGATTGAGTTCAACTTGCCCGGCGAGCAGATCGATCATGGCGGGAGCTCCGCCTTTATACGGAATGTGTGTCAGCTGCGTGCCGGTGTTGAATTGGAACACTTCCAGTGCGATGTGCTGGAGATTGCCGATGCCCCCGGATGAATACTTTAGTTTTCCCGGATGGGCTTTCGCCAGCTGAATGAGCTCTTTCACTGATCTCACCGGGAGCGACGGGTGTGCCACGAGAATGAGCGGCGAGGTTAGCAGGAAGGTGACTGGAGCGAGATCTTTGTCGATGTCGTAAGCCAGTTTCGGATAGAGCACGGGATTGATCGTGACAGCGGCCGAGTTCGTCACCAGCAGCGTGTGTCCGTCAGCTGGCGCGCGCGCTACCAGCTCGGCGGCGAGACTGCCTGTGACGCCTGGACGGTTATCAACGACGACGGGTTTCCCCCACGTTTCAGTGAGTCCGGGTGTCAGCATGCGCGCGACGACGTCTGTCGTGCCGCCAGCGGAAAAGCCTACGATAATGCGGACCGGGCGCGCCGGATAACCTTGCGCGAGGCATTCGCCTGTAGTAGACGCCATGAAGGCAAGCAATGCTGTCCGTAGGGCGCAATTTATGCTGTTCATGCTTCTCTTCTCCTCGCTGTGTGGTTGTTTCTGCTCTAAATGTTGGACTTAGACTGTGCCAGGGCCAGCGATTCCGGGATATTTGTCGAATAAGGTTTCGTCGATTGTAATTCCGAGCCCGGGCGCGTCGCCAGGGTCGATGTACCCGTCGACGACGCGTGGCCCTTGCGCTACCAACTCGTCCCGGAACGGATTGATCGGCGACAGATCCGCCTCGTAGATCAGTCCGTTGGGAGTTGCGCACAGCAGGTGCACGCACGCCGCCCCGTCGATCATCGTCGATGAGATGTGCGGTGCATAAAAGCGCCGGTACGCCGACGCCATGTCGGCGATTTTCTTCGACTCAGTGATACCGCCACATTTGCACGGGTCTGGCTGGATGATGCTCACCGCACCGGTTTCCAGCAGTTGCCGGGCCTGGAAGCGCAGGTAGTGGTTCTCTCCGCCTGCGATAGGGATCGATGCTTTCCCATTAAAGTGCGCGTAATCGGCAACCGCGTCCGGCGGAAAGGGTTCCTCCAGCCAGAAAAGACCGCACTCCTCAAGCGCGGGGAGCGCGCGCTGAAGATCCAGGATCGTGTAACGGGTATTCACGTCGGCCATGATGTCGATGTCCGATCCTAATGCTCGGCGCACTGCTTGCACGCGGGCGACATCCTTTGCCACGGATTCTCCCAACCGGAGTTTCATGGCCGTATAACCCAGCGCCGCGTAGCGCTGGGCTTCTTCCACGATCGCTTCCACAGGCTTGAAGCCGAAGGATGTGCCGCCGACATACGCACGGATTTTTTTCCGGCTGCCGCCGAGCAGCTGGTAGACGGGAACCCCGAGCGATTTGCCGCGTGCATCCCATACGGCCATGTCGAGGCCGCTCAGCGCGGCGTAAAGGCTGGCGCCAGGGCCGTGAATTTGGGCCTGTTTCTCGTAGATGAGTTGCCACAGGTCTTCAACGGCCATCACCTCATGCCCGCGCGCCAGAGGAGCGAGGTTCTGCTCGACCAGTGCGGCGACGAGTGTAGGCGAGAGGGCATCATGCGCTTGACCGTATCCCCTGGTTCCATCTTCTAGCGTAACGCGTACGACGACCGCGTCTTTCTTTACTGGCTGTCCCACGCCCCTGCGGGGCATGTCCTTGAGGGGGATGGACAGGGGAATGGCTTTGACTTCCGTGATCTTCATGGGCTCTCCAGTGTATGGGCCGTTGCGGACAGGTCAGTCGGCCCGCGCCCCCGAACGCTTGACGATTTCCGCCCAGCGTTTGGTTTCGCGGGTGATCAGTTCGGCAAACTGCTCGGGCGTGCCGCCCGCGGTTTCGTAGCCGATCTTGCCGATGCGTTCCTTGAAGTCCGGGGTGGCGAGGATCTGGTTGATCTCCGCGTTGAGCTTGTTCACCAGGGGGCGCGGGAATCCGCTGGGTACGATGATGCCGTTCCAGGACACCACCTCGTAGCCGGGCACGCCTGCTTCGGCAATGGTCGGCAGTTCGGGCGCCCCAGGGGAACGCTTTGCGCCGGTCGTCGCCAGTCCCCGGACGCGACCCGCGCGCACGTGCGGCAGGATGGACGCCGATCCGTCGGCCATGACCTGGATCTGGCCGGCGATGAGTTCGGTGACTGCCTGCTGGGTGCTTTTGTAGGGCACGTGCACGAGCTGGGTGCCGGTCATGTAGGCAAACAGCTCCATGCCCACGTGGTGCGTGGTGCCCACGCCGCCGGAACCGTAGAACACCTTGCCGGGGTTGGCCTTGGCGTAGTCGATCAGTTCCTTCACCGACTTGACCGGCAGGGTGGGCGATACCGCGAGCAGGTTGGTGACGAAGGAAATCTGGATGACTTTCTGGAGATCCTTGTCCACGTCGTAGGGCAGGGACTTCAGCAGGCTACGGTTGATGGCGAGCGTCAGGATGTTGCCCTGGCCGATGGTGTAGCCGTCCGGCGCCGCCTTGGCGATCAGGTCGGTGCCGAGCACGCCGCTGCCGCCGGGCCGGTTGTCCACTACCACCTGCTGCCCGAGGCGGGCGGACAGGTCGATCGCCAGCATGCGGGAACTCGTATCCGGACCGCCGCCTGGCGCGGAAGGCACGATAAAGCGGATCGGCCGCGTGGGGTAGTCGGCGGCATGGCTCGCCATGGAAGCCAGCACAAGCGCGATGGCCGCGAGCGCCGGTGAGCGCGTGCGGGACGGGCGATGGGCGGTTGTTTTCATGTTTCCTCCTGTTGGATGTCGTGCCCCGTTTCGGCGGGGTTGAATGGTCCGGTCAGACGTTCATGTGGGCGATGCGCGACAGCTCGGCTGCCGCCGCGCATACCTGTTTGGCGAGCTGCCGTTTGCCCGACGCCGATACCCGCAGCGCGAGACAGGGGATGGCCAGTGCCGCGATCACCGCGTCCGTGTGGTCGCGTACCGGCGCCGCAACCACCCAGACGTCGGAATCGGTTTCACCGTCGTTGGTGGCATAGCCCTGCGTGCGCACCTGCTTCAGCGCGGCCATGAGGGTCCGCGTAGAGGTGATGCTGAGCGGGGTATTGCCGGGCCAGTTGCCCTTGGGCGGCAGCACTTCGCGCACACGTGCCTCCGGCAGCCAGGCGAGCAGGATCTTGCCCGCCGCAGCGCCCCGGTAGCAGGGGTAGACCGTACCCAGCGGCCGCACGAGCCGGAAAGCGTGCTTGCTTGGCCGGTGGCTGACGACGACGGCGTTCGACTCGCTGCGCATCGCGAGTTCGACGGTCTCGCCGGTTTTTTCCGCAAGGCGGTCGAGAATGGGCGTGGCGGCCTTGATCAGATCAAAGCTGGACACTGCGACGCCTGCGAGCCGTACCAACTGGAAGTGCGGGCTGTAACGTCCGGAGGTGGCGTCCTGCCGCAGGTAGCCGTGGCGGGCCAGCGTTTCCACCAGGCGGCGCACGGTGCTGGCGGCGAGGCGCAGTTCCGCCGCCAGCTCCGCGATGCTGCGCGCGGGATGCGCCAGCGTAAACGCCGACAGCACCTGCAGCAGGCGTTCCGCCGAACGCATCGGCTGGCCGGTGGCGGACTTACCCATGATCACGCATGATCAGCGTTGCACAGTATGGACATGAAGTGCATTATATGGCCTCCGGTTCTGCCTGCCCAGCATCCACCGTTGACGGGGTGCCGACGCAGCGTGATCGCGCGGGCCGCCGGATTTCCTCCATCGAACCAGCGGGAGTGTCCCCATGACGGCGGCCGTACTCGAATACGAAGTGAAGGACCGGATCGCGCACATCACGCTGAACCGGCCGGACAAGCTGAATGCACTTAACGGTGCACTGTGCGATGCCCTGCGCGAGACCTGGCTGCGCTTCGAGAAGGACAAGACGGCTCTCGTCGCGATCCTCTCCGGCCGTGGCAAGGGGTTCTGCGCCGGCGCCGACATCGCGCCTGGTTCCATCGATCCCAAGGTGCCGTTCCAGATCCACCGTTCGTATCCGGGCAACGGCTTTTCCGTGTTCAAGCCCATCGTGGGCGCGATCCACGGCTACGCCCTGGGGTCGGGCTACTCGCTGGCGGTGCGCGGCTGCGATCTGACGATCGCCGCCGAAAGTGCGGTGTTCGGTTTTCCGGAGTCGCGCGTGGGCCGGCCGCAGCCGCCGATCGAGTACCTGCCGTATATGCCCTTCAAGGTCAGCCTTGAATACTTCCTGCTGTCGTGGAAGGGCGGCCGGCTGGTGCCGGCGCAGCGCGCTTACGAGCTGGGGCTGGTCAACGAGGTGGTGCCGGACGACAAACTGCACGAGGAAGCCTTGTGCTGGGCCAAGCTGCTGACGCTGGTGCCGCCGAGCTATATCCGGGCGGTCAAGTTTGGCCACTACAAGGCCGTGGACAACGACATCCGGCGCCACGAGCGCGAGTACGTTGACTGGCAGCTGCCGCAGGAAGTCAGCGAAGACCGCCAGGAAGGCCTGCGCGCCTTCATGGAAAAGCGCGAGCCGCGCTTCACGGGGCGCTGAGTCTTACATGCATCACGCGCAAGGAGAATGTTGATGGCAGGAGGACCGCTCGAGGGCGTGCGCATCGTCGACCTGACGCAGGCGGTGGTGGGCCCGCTCGCCACGCAGATCATGGCGGATCACGGCGCCGAGGTGATCAAGGTCGAAGCGAAGGAGGGCGACCTGATGCGCTTCCTCGCGGGCAAGTCGATGACGCCCGCGATGGGGCCGAAGTTCCTGCACCTCAACCGCAACAAGCGCTCCATCGTGCTTGATCTCAAGCAGCCGTCCGCGCATGCCGCGCTGCTGAAACTGATCGCGAAAGCGGACGTGTTCATGTGGAACGTGCGCCCGGCCGCAATCGCGCGGCTGAAGCTTTCCTACGAAGACGTGCGCAAGGTCAACCCGAAGATCATCTATTGCGGCATGTTCGGGTTCGGGCAGAAGGGGCGCTATCGCGACAAACCGGCCTACGACAACGCGATCCAGGGTCTCGGCGGCCTCGCGGCGCTGAACCACCGCGCCACCGGCGAGCCGCGCTATATGCCCATCGTGGTCGCCGACAAGGTGGTCGGACTGACCACCGTGCAGATGATCGCGATGGCGCTGTACCGGCGCAGTCAGACCGGCGAAGGCTGTTCGATCCAGATTCCGATGTTCGAGAACGTCGCCAAGTTCGTGTTGGAGGACCACATGTACCTCCAGACCTTCGAGCCGCCGCTGGGCGGCACCGGCGACCAGCGCATCCTCGATCCTCTCGGCAAGCCGGCGCCGACCAAGGATGGCTTCATCTGCCTGTCCGCCAATACCAACAAACAGGTATTCGCGCTGTTCGAGGCGCTCGGCCTGCCCGAGCTCAAAGGCGATCCGCGCTTCTCCAGTGTGGAGGCGCGCTTCACCCACGTGGCGGAGTACTTCCGCATCCGCAACGAAAAGGTGAAGCTGAAGACGACGGCCGAATGGCTGGAAATCCTCGACCGCTGTGGCGTGCCCGCGATGCTTTACAACACCCTGGAAGACCTGCTCGTGGACCCGCACCTGCAGGACGTGGGGCTGTTCGAGATCAAGGAGCATCCGACGGAGGGCAAGATCCGCAACATCCGGCCGCCGAACGAATGGTCTTGCGGCACGCGCACCGATTGGCGTCCGGCGCCCAAGATCGGACAGCAGTCCGTCGAGATACTGCGCGAGGCGGGGTGTTCGGAGGCGGAGATCGAGCAGATGATCGCCGCTGGGGCGACGGTGGACGGCAGGGTGAAGAGCGCCTAGCGCAGGGGGGGGGCGTTTGGGCTGCAGCGGCTGCGTCACGCCTTCCACGCCGAGCAGCGCAAGCGCGGTCAGGAACACGGTTTGGGGCCGACATAGCCGAGCTGCGGCTCATACCACTCGTCGAGCGAATGTGTGCCGGGCTCTGCCGCCGCCGCGGATGGGGACCGCGGGCACGCCAAGGTTGATCGCGAGAGTGGCGTCGGTGCTGCTGTGACGGCTGAGGGGTCGGGTTCGGTCCGTCAGCGCCGCGCAACGATCGTTCGGCCGTCAGCCGCGTGCAGCACCAGCGCGCCGTCCGCCGCGATCTCGAAGCGCGTCGTGCCCTGCAGGATGGCAAGGAAGCGCTGTACCTGTGCCATGAACGGCGGCTCGCAGGCCATCCTGGTGCCGGCGGCCTTGCCGATGGAGAGGCCTTCGCCCGTCAGCTTGCAGGAGGTGTTGTAGTTGTTGCAGGAGCTGCGGCCGTGGAGGCGGCCGTCGGCGCCGAAGTTGAGGGTGGCGCGCGAGCGGTCGATGAGGCTGCCGCCGATCGATTCCACGCCTCAATCCTTGCCCTGCAGCAGCGCGGCGGGCTCGCCGCCGCCGCAGCCGCGGTAGATGCGCCCGGTGGTGACGACTTCCACGGTATCCGGGTACGGCATGCCGGTCATGGTGTCGGCGCAGCGGCGGTCGAAGATCGCCACGGCGATCAGCGTGCCCCGCGCGTTGGCGGCGTAGCGCCGCACGCCCGCGCTGGACTGGGCCGCTGGGGTCGGCGCGTCCATGCGCGGATGTCCCTGCAGCGCGAAAGCGAGGCGCGGGCCAATTTCCAGCAGCCACCCGGGTTCGTTGCCGCGCGCGCGTTAGTGGCGCTCACTGCCGGTGGCGGCCGCTGTGTCGTTGCGGCCGTGATCGGCGGCGCAAGCGAGCAGCAGTAAGGGCAGAGCGAACGCGGCGGCTCGATGCAAGCGCGGGGCGGGCAGTGGCATCGTGTTTCTCTGTGGTCTTGCTTGCGCGCGGGAAACTGCGCGCAGCTATTGTAGTGGTGCGCGCCAAGGCGTCGCCGGCGCGGCGTGCCGCGGGCGGCCCCGCGGTCCTGGGACGGGCTCTAGCGGCCTTCCGGCGCGCCGCTCGCACTGCCGTCCCCGATCGCCCGCTGCATCAGCAGGTTGTCCACCCAGCGCCCGAACTTCCAGCCCACTGCCGGCTGCACGCCGATCGGGGCGAAGCCGAACTTCTCGTGCAGCCGGACCGAGCCCGTATTCGCGCTGTCGCCGATCACCGCGATCAACTGGCGGATGCCCGCCGCCGCGCAAGCGTCGATCAACGCCGGCAGCAGGCGCGCGCCGATGCCGTGGCCAGCGAGATCGTGGCGCACGTAGACGGAGTCCTCGGCCGTAAACCGGTAGGCCGGCCGCGTGCGGTAGAGGGCGGCGTAGGCGTAGCCCACGACCTCCCCGCCGCGTTCAGCCACCAGGTAAGGCCAGCCCAGCGCGCGGATCGCCGCGTATCGGCGCTGCATTTCGGCCACCTCCGGCGGCGCCAGTTCGAAGGAGGCCGCGCCGTGGCGGACATGGTGGGCGTAGATCGCCGTGATGGCGGGCAGGTCGTCCGCGCAGGCGGGGCGGACGCTGAGATCGATGGTCATGGGCGGCGATCATAGCGGGTGACGGCCGCTGGGTGTGCACGCGCGGTGCGGCCTGCATTACCATAGCGCCTATGCGAGCGTTCCTGATCGTGCTGGCCGCCGTTCTTGTCCTGCTGGTGGATGCGCCATCGGCGCCGGCCGCCCAGCCGGCCATGGCCTGCGAGCAGTTTGCGAGCGTGGCCTATTCCACCGAGCAGGCGCGCAAGAAGGGCACGACCCTGAAAGAGATGTACGCGGAGGCCGACGAGTTGGGCAAGCAGCACAACCTGTCATCGGAGGACGTGCAGCAGATGAAGGCGGTGATCGGCTCCGTCTTCAATGGCAGCCGCAACTGGATGGAAATCATGGAATACTGCAAACGCGAGGCGCGTCAGCGCTGATCTGGCGGGTATCCGTAAAAAAGGGAGTCATCATGCAATCGCAATCGTTCCACAAAACGTTCTGGGTCGCGCTCTTCGCGGCGGCGGGCAATACTTCCACCCGCATCCTGCCGTTGAAGCCCGGCGACAAGCAGAACTTCTAAGAACTTTCAGAAAAGGCGTTTCCATGTTCAAGCAGTGGTGTGCCGTGCTCGTCGCGGCTGTTGTGTTGCCCGCCGTGGCCGTTGCGGCCGACAAGAACCCCTACATCACCCAGGAATACAAATACGGCGGCCCCTACGTGCCGACGCCGCAGGTGGTGGTGGACGAGATGCTGAAGCTCGGCAACGTCGGGCCGAAGGATTACGTCATGGACCTCGGCTCCGGTGACGGCATCATCGTGCTGACCGCCGGCCGCAAGTTCGGCGCCCGCGGGCTGGGCGTGGACATCGACGCCGATCTGGTGAAGCAGTCCAACGCCGCCGCGGAAAAATCGGGCGTCGCCGACCGCGTGCGCTTCGTGCAGCAGGACATCTTCAAGGTGAATCTCGCGGACGCCACCGTTGTCACTTTGTACTTGCTGCCCGGCATGATGCTGAACCTGCGGCCCAAGCTGCTGGCGGAACTGAAACCGGGCACCCGCATCGTCGCCCACGACTACCACTTCGCCGAGTGGGACGCGGACAGCATGATCGAGCTCGACGTGCCGGAAAAGGAAAAGGTCAACGGCGTGCCCAAGGCCTATCTGCGCCTGTGGACGGTGCCGGCGAAGGTGCAGGGCGCCTGGCAGGTCAAGACCGCGGCGGCGGGCGGCGAGGCGGTCACGCTCGCGCTCAAGCAGCAGTTCCAGTCGCTCGACGGCAGCGCCACCGTCGGCGGGCGGCCGGTCAAGCTGACGCAGGCGAAGGTGCAGGGGGAGGACGTGAGCTTCGCGCTGCCGGTGGATGCCAAGGGCACCGTGGGCCGCTTCAGCGGCCGCGTGCGCGGCAACGGCATCGAAGGCACGGTGGACGTGCCCGGCCGCGCGCCGGTGGCGTTTACCGCAGTGCGACCCGCGGGTTGAACATCCGTATCCGCCGAGCCACCGCGGCGCGCGCGCTGCTGGCGCTCGCGCTCGCGTGCGCAGCCGCGGCCCGCGCGCAGAGCGGCGGCGGCGGCGACGTCGTGTTCGTGCCGACGCCGCCCGAGGCGGTGGAGGTCATGCTCGGGCTGGCGCGCGTCGGCCCCGGCGACTATCTGATTGACCTCGGTTCCGGCGACGGCCGCCTCGTGATCGGCGCCGCAAAGAAGGGCGCCCGCGCGCTGGGTGTGGACCTCGATCCCGAACTGCTGCGCGTGGCGCGCGACAGCGCGGCGAAGGCCGGCATGAGCGAACGTGCCAAGTTCGCCGAGCGCAATCTGTTCGAGCAGGACCTCACCCGCGCGTCGGTGGTCACAATGTACCTGCTGCCGGAACTCAACCTCAAGCTGCGGCCGCTGCTGCTCGCACAACTCAAGCCCGGCGCACGCATCGTGACGCACGACTTCCATATGGGCGACTGGTTTCCCGACCGCACGCTGACGGTGGAAGCGCCCGGCAAGACGGTCGGCACGGCGGGTGTGAGCCAGGTCTACCTGTGGATCGTGCCCGCGCCGGTCGGCGGCCGCTGGCAGGTGAGCCTCGCCGGCCGCGAGCAGGCGGCGGAACTGACGCTCGTGCAGCGCTTCCAGCACATCGGCGGTACCTGGAAAGAGGGCGGCGCGACCCATTCGCTCGCCAGCGCACGGCTGGCTGGCGACCGGATCGAGTTCGAGGTGCCTGCCCAGGACGGCGGCAAACCCCGCCACTTCAGCGGCCGCGTGGCGGGCGAGGGCATCAGCGGCGCGGTGGGCATTACGGGTGCACGCGACAACGCGGCGGCGCAGCGCTGGGGCGCCATGCGCGTGGCGAAAAAATGAAGACGTTGATCCGTTACGGCCGGCGCCGCGTGCTGGCTGCGTGTGCAGCACTCGCCGCCGCACCGTTCATCCCGGCGGCGCGCGCGCAGGACGTCCCCACGGGCGGCATGTTTTCGCTGTTCGTGCCGACCCCCGACACCGCGGTGCGCCGCATGCTCGAAATCGCGGAGGTGAAGGCCGGCGACCATGTGGTCGACCTCGGCTCCGGCGACGGCCGTATCGTGATCACGGCCGCGCAGAAATACGGCGCGCGGGGGCTGGGTGTCGACATCGACGTCGAACTGGTCGAACGCAGCCGGGCGATGGCCAGGGAGGCCGGGGTCGCCGACCGCGCGCAATTCGAAGTGGGCGACGTGCTGCAGGCCGACCTGCGCGGCGCGACCATCGTCACCATGTACCTGTTTCCGGAACTGATCTCGCTCCTGCAGACCAAGCTGCTGCGGGAACTGAAGCCCGGCACCCGCATCGTGATTCACGACTTCGCGTTCGCGACCTGGACGCCGGACCACACGGAGAGCTTCCACGCGCCCGAGAAGTATTTCGGTAGCGGCGGCGACAGCCGCGTGAGCCTGTGGATCGTGCCGGCGGCAGCGGGCGGGCGCTGGCGCGTGGCGTTGGAAGGGCAGGCGCTGCCGATCGACCTGCAGATCCGGCAGACCTTCCAGATGCTCGACGTGACCCCCGTCATGGCGGGAAAGGGCAAGCCGGTGTTTGCGGGCGGGCGCGTGCGCGGCCAGGCGGTGACCTTTACGCTCGACCTGACGGCGGACAGCGGCACGCGCCGCCACGTGTTCGAAGGGTTGATCGAGGGCGAGGCCATGCGCGGCACGGTGCGCGCGGGGGACGGTCCGCCAGCACCGTGGACTGCGCGACGCGCAGGGTAGTTTTTCTCCCTGCCTCCCCAAGGCGGGTGGATGCGAAGCAGACGGGGTGGTTGCGCAGGCGCTGTCACTCCCTCCGCCCCGCCCGCTGGCGCGTGCACCCCTCCTCGGGCAGGAGGGGATGATGTTGGTCGGGCGTTTACGGTGGCTAGAAATAGGCGAGCAGCCGCCCGCAGGAAATCACGCCAAGCCATAGCAGCAGCGATGCCGCCGCTGAGGCCTTCGCTGCCGCCGGTGCCGGCCGGTGCGTGTCCCAGCGGTCCACCGACTGGTAGGGGCCGACATGGAAGTAAACCGCGTTGCAGGCCGCCGTGAACAGCAGCAGCATCTTCAGCACGAATACGCGCGAGCCCAGGAAGTCGCCGGCGTGCGCGGAGAACATCAGCAGCCCGCTCGGCACGATGAGCAGCAGCGCACCCAGCGCCCACGGCAGCGTGAGCTTGGCGAGTTCGGTCACCGCCAGGCGCTTGCGTAGCCCCAGCACGCGCAGATCGAACACCGCGACCGCGCCGACCAGCAGCGCAAAGCCCACGATGTGCACGATCTCCACGCAGGGGTAGGCCCACAGCGATTCGCGCATCCAGCGCGCGACGGGGAGGGCTTCGATCGGGGAGATCGGGTTCATCGGGGTGACCGGTTACGGACGGATTAAAACGGGTTTACCGCCAAGGCGCTGTGAACAACGAAAAACGAGAGAGGAGAGAGGAGAGAGGAGAGACGAGAGACGAAAATCGTCGCGACCGGGCCTTGGATTTACTTCTATCTTCTCTCGTCTATCCTCTTTCGCTCTTTTGAAAGGGCCTAACGCAGCTCGACCGTCTTGCCGTTGGCGGTGATGCGCTCCGCGCGCATTTCTTCGGGCTTGCTGCGGTTCGGGTAGCCGACGACGGCCACCGTCATGCCCTGCTTCAGCAGCGCAGGCGGCAGCCCCCGGTTTTCCATGCGCGACGGCGGCGCCAGCACCACCAGCCAGACCTTGTCGGCGGTCTTCAGCCGGATGTGGCCGTGCGGATGCTCGTAGCCGGACTCGACGATGGTGCCGGAGACGTTCAGCACCTGGTTGCTGTCGTATTCCGACCAGCCATGATGGGCCCAGGCAGCGGTGGCGGCGGCCAGCAGGGCGAGCAGGGTGGTCATCGCGAGGGTGCGGAGAGTCGGGGTCATGGCGTATCCTTTCGATTCTGCATCGTACGATAGCCGTTACCGGTGGGCGACGGCAACAAAAACGAGGAGGCTGCACATGACGACAGGCCGTATGACGAAGCTTTGTTACGCCGGTTGCATCGTGGCGGTGCTGGCGCTGGCGGGCTGCGCGACCCCCGCACCCGACTACCCGGCGATCGTCGCCGCACCCGACCGCACGGAGGCGGACCGCGGGAACGACCAGCGGCGCAAACCGGCGCAACTGCTCGCCTTTTACGGCGTGAAGCCGGGCATGCGGGTCATGGATATGGGCGCTGGCGCCGGTTACAACGCCGAACTGCTCGCGCGGTCGGTCGGGCCTGCCGGCGTCGTCTACGCCCAGAACAACCAGTACATCCTGGAGAACTTCGTGAAGGGCCGGCTCGACGAGCGGATGAAGGGCCCGGCGATGAAGAACGTCGTGCAGGTGAAAAGCGAGTTCGACAACGTCGCGCCGCCGGACCTTCGCAACCTGGACCTCGTCACTTTCAACTTCACCTACCACGACACCACCTTCATGGGCACCGACCGGCTGGCCATGAACCGCTCGGTGTTCGCCGCCCTGAAGCCCGGCGGGATCTACATCGTGGCCGACCACTCGGCGCAGCCCGGCGCCGGCGCGGCGGTCGGCAAGAGCCTGCACCGCATCGAGGAGTCGCTGGTCCGGCGCGAAGTCGAAGCGGCCGGCTTCCGTTTCGTCGCCGAAGCCGGGTTCCTGCGCAATCCCGCCGATCCCCGCGACGCCTCGGTGTTCAAGCCGAAGCAGCCGAACGATGAGTTCGTGCTGAAGTTCGTGAAGCCCTGACCGGAGGGCTGGGGTGCCGGCCGAGTGGCGCCTCGGCGACCCATTCAGTATTACGGAAGCTCTGAAAAACGCTACTTCCGTCATTCCAGCGAAAGCTGGAATCCAGTGAAATCAGTGAAATGGGCACCAGCTTTCGCTGGTGTGACGGGGTTCTTCCGAGGTTCCCTAGTTAAAGAGAAAAGCTGCCGGTACCGACTCGATCACCCCCTTGCGGTGCCGCGCCTGTCCCTTCGCGAAGTCCATCGATACCGGATTCACCGCATCGGTGATGAGCCGGCTGTGCTCGAGCAGGGCGCGGTCCAGCGGCCGCGGATGCGCCAGCATGTCCGCCAGCACGGGAGACACGCTCTCCGGCGCGTCGAGCACTGAAACGCTCACGGGCTCGGGCAGGCGCTTGGCGGCGGCCACGACGAAGCTGTTGACGTGCACGACGCCGGGATAGTCCGGGCGGTAGAGCACGATCGCCGGCATCGATGCACGCAGCGTGGCGAGGAAGTGCGCGTAGGGGCGCGGGAACTGCAGGTCGGCGAAGGTGTTGAACACCGCCACGCCGTGTTCGCCGGTGCAGCGGCGCAGGGCGTCGAAGAAATCCTGCGTGACCAGGTATTCCGGCACGCCGTCGCCCGCGAAGAGGTCCACCACCACCACGTCGTAGGGCCGTGTGCAGCGTTGCAGGTAGGTGCGCGCGTCTTCCAGCACGACGTTCACTGCCTGCGGCAGCGCGAAGGTCTTGCGCGCGGCTTCCAGGGCGGCCGGGTCGATTTCCACGGCCGTGACCTCGATCCCGCGCGCGGCGAGCGTGCTCGGAACGATGCCGGCGCCCAGCCCCAGCACCAGCGCGCGCTTCGCCTGCGGCTGGTAGGCACGGACCAGCGCGTCCAGCATGTAGGTGTACATCGACAGCGAGCGGCCGTCGCCGGCCACGGTGTTCTGGGTGATGCCGTCCTGGAAATACATGCGGCGGAAGCTGCCGTCGGCGTCGGGCGTGCTTTTCAGGATCTGCACGGTGCCGAACAGGGAGTGGTAGGTCGTTTCGCGCTGCCACTCGCGGGCCCCGTAGCGCGCGGGCCACTGCCATTGCGTGAAGGCGCTGCCGGCGGCCAGCAGGCCGAGCGACAGGGCGAGCGCCACGCCGCCCAGCGCCGCCACGCGCGTGCGCGAAGGCAGGGGATACGGCGGACGGGCGGCGATGAGCAGGGTCAGCGTGGCGAGCGCGGCCGCGACCGTCAGCGTGGCGGTGAAGTTGCTGAGATGCGGGATCAGGCCGAAGGCGGTGACGGCTACGCCGGCCACCGAGCCGAGCGTGCTGATGAAGAATACCCGGCCGGCGCCGGCGTCGCCCGCCGCCGTGCCGCCGCCCGCTACCCGGATCGCCACCAGCAGGGAGTTCATGGCCGAGGTGGTGGTGAGCGGCACGAAGAGCAGGATGGCGCAGGCCACGAAGGCGCCGACGACGAGATCCATCCGCGCCAGCGGATGGAAGGTGAAGGGGTAGAGCAGGCAGGCGGCGACGATGGCCAGGGAAGCCGCGCCGGGCATGACGGCATAGAGCAGGGTCAGGTGGCCCAGCGACCGCGTGTGGCCGTGCCGGGCGGCAAGCCGGCCGCCCCACCAGTAGCCGGCCGCCAGGGCGACCAGGGTGATCGACAGGATGCCGGTCCAGATGAACAGGCTGACGCCGAAGTAGGGCGTCATGATGCGCGAGGCGAGCAGTTCCAGCGCGAGGATCGCGCCGCCGGTGACGAAGATGATGACGTAGAGCATGGGGGCGGTTGAGTATAATGTGGGCGTTGTTTTATCCGGGGTTTCGCCCGTTGCGCCAGGCCGGTTTTGGCGCTGATGCGGACCGCAATCTAGCAAAGATCACCTTCCGACGCGAGCGCGCCCCGCACGGTTTCGCTGCCGCCCCACGCGGCTCCTCTTCCGCACAAGGAATTTATCCATGCCGGCCACTTCCTGGCGCCTCCCGCCGCTGTTTTCCGTCTTGCTGTCCATCGTCGCGGCCTGCGCGTTGGCCGGAACGGGTGTCGCGCGCGCCGCGCAGGCCAGCGTGCCGTACGTGCCCACGCCGCAGGTGGTGGTCGACCGCATGCTCACGATCGCGAACGTCAAGGCCGACGACTACCTGATCGACCTCGGCTCCGGCGACGGCCGCATCGTGGTCACCGCCGCGAAGAAATACGGCGCGCGCGGTTTCGGGGTGGACCTCAACCCGGTGCGCATCCGCGAGGCGCAGGACAACGCGATGCAGGCCGGCGTCACCGAGCGCGCCGAGTTCTACCAACGCGACCTCTTCGAAACCGGCCTGTCCTCGGCCACCGTGATCACCATGTACCTGCTGCCGAACGTTAACATCGAGCTGCGGCCGAAACTGCTTGCGCTCAAGCCGGGCAAGCGCCTCGTGTCGCACGATTTCTCGATGGACGAATGGAAGCCCGACCAGTACGAACAACTCCAGGTCGCCGACAAGTGGGGCAGCGGATCGCCCGGCACCAGCGGCATCTATTTCTGGCTGGTGCCGGCGCAGGTGGAAGGCGCCTGGAAGTGGACGATGCCGGTGGGCCGAGTGCCGCAGAATTACGAGCTGTCCTTCACCCAGCGTTTCCAGGAGGTCACGGGCAGCGTGCGGGTCAATGGCAAGCCGGCGAAGGTCGAGCACGCCCAGCTGCGCGGCGACCGCCTGACGGCCGTCTTCATCGCCGACCTCGGCAACGGCCCGGTGCGGCACGAAGTCTCGGGCCGCGTGGACGGCGGCACCATCGCCGGTTCGGTGCGCTTCTCCGGTGACCGCGTGTCCGGCGAGAACGACTGGCTTGCCACGCGGGCGGGGTCGTGATGCGCGGGCTCCCGCGCGCGATCCGCGCCGGCCTTGCCGCCGCCGTGCTGCTGGCCCTCCCGCTCTCGGCGCAGGACTACGGCGATACGCCGTATGTGCAGACGCCGAAGAACGTCGTCGAGAAGATGCTGGAAGTCGCGAAGGTCGGCTCCGCCGACTACGTGATCGACCTTGGCTCCGGCGACGGGCGCATGGTCATCATGGCGGCCAAGGAGCGCGGCGCGCGCGGGTTCGGGGTGGACCTCGACCGCAAGCTGGTCGCGCTCGCCAACCGCAACGCGAGGGCCGCGGGCGTGGCCGACCGCGCGCAGTTCTACGAGCGCAACCTCTACGAAACCGACCTGCGGCCGGCGTCGGTCCTGACGATCTACCTGCTGCCGGAAGTGAACATGATGCTGCGGCCCAAGCTGTTCAAGGAGCTGAAGCCGGGTACCCGTGTCGTCACCCACGACTACGACATGGGCGACTGGCCGCCCGACTTGGCGCTGGTGATGGACGCCCCGGACAAGCCGGTCGGCCGCGACAAGAAGAGCAAGGTCTTCCTCTACATCGTGCCCGGCAACGCGGCGGGCGCCTGGATGTGGCGTGTCGGCAGCGGCGTGGACGCCACCGACTGGCGGATCGCGCTCAAGCAGAACTTCCAGAAGCTCACCGGCTCGGTGGTGCGCGGCGGCATTCCGCTCAAGCTGCAGGACGCGGGCCACACGGGACAACAGCATCATTGCGGAATCTGCGGCGGCAGGATGAC